>MUMD01000206.1 GCA_002155895.1 Streptomyces rochei | reverse complement strand
TCAGCGCGGCGATCACGTCGATCGTGTTGCCGCAGAGGTTCACCGGCACGTCGACCGGGACCTGGGCGGCGTTGCCGGAGCCGACGCCGGGCGAGCCCACGGCGGTCCCGTCCGCGCTCGAGCCGGACGGTACGTCGACGTCCGGGACGTCCTCGCCGTACTCCCCGCCGTGTCCGCCGTCCTGGCCGTAGCCGGAGCCGGAGTCGGCGGGCTCGTCCGAGGTGTTCTCGCACTCGTTGCCGAAGGCCGGGTTCAGCGCGGCGATCACGTCGACGGTGTTGCCGCAGGCGTTCACCGGCACGTCGACCGGTACCTGGACGGCGTTGCCGGACGCGACGCCCGGCGAGTTCTTGGCGGCTCCGTCCGCATGCGAGTCGGCAAGGGCGGGGCTGCCGCACAGGGAAAGGATGCCCGTCGCGGCGGCTGCCGCGACCATCCCCCTGCTCAGGGTCTGTCGCACTCTGGTTGTCTTCCTGCTGGTAGAGGTGGCTGGAGTACCGGCTGCTGGCAGGCCGCGGGAAAGGGGGAAAGCCGGCCCCGGACCAAACGAGTTGGCCGAGGCCGGCCGTGACGCAGCCGGTCGGTGCGGAACGACGTCAGTCGTTCTCGCACTCGTTGCCGAACGCCGGGTTCAGCAGACCAACGACGTTGATGCTGTTGCCGCACACGTTGACGGGAACGTGCACGGGGACCTGGACGACGTTGCCCGACAGGACACCCGGGGAGCCGACGGCGGCACCCTCGGCACCCGCGTCGGCGAAGGCCGGGGCGGCCATGCCGAGGGCCATGATCGCGCCCGCGACGACAGCAGCGCTCTTCTTCATGAACTTTCCCTTCTCTGCGGTCATGCCTGAATGACGGCCGAAACCGCGCGAGCACAGCATTGACGGCTCGCACCATGACCTGCAGCCTGCAAACGAGAAATTGACGGCCGGGGAAACTACCGAACGTGGGACACCGGTTAATTCACCCGGATGCCCCACAACACGGCCCGGCCGTACCTCCAGGAGAGCGACGACGTCATTCCGCTCGCCCGGCGAAAACCCGGCCCGGTCACGGCCGGGCGGCCCGCGGGGAAGTCAGCGGGCCGCCCGTGCCGGGCGGGATACGGCTCAGCCCTCGCCGTTCGCCGACAGCACCGACAGGTCCTCCAGGACGTGCGAGACCGCACCGTCCCGCTTGGCCTGCGTGGAGTTGTCCGCGCACTGCTGGTTCAGGTCGTCCGCCAGGACGTTGATGTCCTGGAGCGGCACCAGGTTGATGACGGCGACGTTGACGTCCTCGACACCCAGGCACGGCTTGTTCAGCGTGCCCTCGACCAGCGACAGCTGCGGGCTCATGTCGCCGTCGGTCGCCGAGTTGCCGAACGACGACGAGGCGCCGTTGCCGTTGGCCACGGCCGGCCCGTTGTCGTCCCCGATGGCCAGGGCCTGGGGGGCGGCAGCAGCGGACATGCCGATCACAGAAGCGGCAGCCGCCGCGGCGACCATTGCCTTCTTGAGCACTTCGCGTTCCTTTCGTCGTAGCGACGCACTGTCCTACGGCCTCATCAACCCGGTGCGGAGGGATTGGTTGCGGGCGTTCACCCGGTTGGCCCGCACGCGATCCCGGGACCCTCGCGAAATCGCCGGGAAATCAGGGGGAATCACCGACCCGCACACATTTCCCGCTGTCCGCCGACTGAGTGAACGGGAGAAACCCGGACGAGCACACGGAGTTGACCAGTGCGCTCCGGAGGACGGGGTTTTTCAGAAAGGACTGGCCAAATGATCAAGAAGGTTGTCGCCTACGCGGCGATCGCCGCCTCCGTCATGGGTGCCTCCGCTGTCGCGGCCCCGCAGGCGATGGCGATCGGCGACGACAGCGGCCCCGTCTCCGCGAACGGGAACGGTGCCGCGCAGTACTTCGGCAACTCGGCGACCCACGGCAACATGAGCCCGCAGATGGCGCTCATCCAGGGCTCGTTCAACAAGCCGTGCATCGCGGTCAGCGAGATCCCGGTCAGCGTCATCGGTCTCGTCCCGATCCAGGACCTCAACGTCCTGTCGGACGACCTGAACCAGCAGTGCGCCGAGAACTCCACGCAGGCCAAGCGCGACGGCGCGCTGGCCCACCTGCTGGAGGACGTCTCGATCCTGTCCTCCAACGGCGAGGGCGGCGGCAAGGGCTGACACCCCGGGAAGGGGCGGGCCGCCGAACGCATCGGCGGTCCGCCCCTTCCGCATGCCGTCGTCCGGGTTCGGTGAACGCCGTCACCCGGGCCGGCGCCCCGGCGCCGCGTACAGGGCCTCGATCTCGTCGGCGTAGGCGGTCACCGCCGCCTGCCGCTTCACCTTGAGGGACGGGGTGAGCAGTCCGTTCTCCTCGGTGAACTCGCCGTCGACGATCCGGAAGGCGCGGATCGACTCGGCGCGGGAGACGGCGGCGTTGGCGTGGTCGACGGCCTTCTGGACCTCGGCGCGCATCCGCTCGTCGCGCGCGAGTGCGGACATCGGGGTGTCGGCGGGCAGCTTGCGGACCGCCAGCCAGTGGGCGACGGCGTCCGGGTCCAGGGTGACCAGGGCGGCGACGAAGGGCCGGTTGTCCCCGACGACCAGGCACTGGGCGACGGGCGGGCGGCTGCGCAGGCGGTCCTCCAGGACGGCCGGGGAGACGTTCTTGCCGCCGGAGGTGACCAGGAGGTCCTTCTTGCGGCCGGTGATGGTGAGGTAGCCGTCGTCGTCCAGGGAGCCCAGGTCACCGGTGGCGAACCAGCCGTCGGTGAGGACGGCGTCGGTGGCCTCGGGGTCGTTGCGGTAGGCGCCGAAGACGATGCCGCCCATGATGAGCACCTCGCCGTCCTCGGCGATGCGCACCGCGGTGCCGGGGACCGGCCGGCCGACGGTGCCGGGGCGCGGGCCGAGCGGCGGGACGATGGTGGCCGCCGCGGTCGTCTCGGTGAGGCCGTAGCCCTCGTAGATCATGATCCCGGCGGCGTAGAAGAACAGGTTGAGGTCGCGCTCCAGCGGGGAGCCGCCGCTGATGGCGTAGCGCATGCGGCCGCCGAGTTCGGCCCGGACCCGGCGGTAGACCAGCAGGTCGTACAGGGCCCAGCCGGCCCACAGCGCGGGGCCGGGGCCCTTGCCGCGGCCGAGGAAGCGTTCCAGGTGGGCCGCGCCGAAGCGCACGGCGAGGCGGTGGGCGCGCTCGAAGGAGGCACCGCGGCCGATCTTCTCGGCGGTGGCCCGGCCGGTGTCGTGGATCTTCTCGAAGAGGTAGGGGACCCCGACCAGGAAGGTCGGGCGGAACTTCTTCAGCGCCGGCCTGAGTTCGTCGGGCTTGATGCTCGGGAAGTGGCCCAGCTCGATGCGGGCCAGCAGGCAGGCGATCTGGATGGTGCGCCCGAGGATGTGGGCGAGCGGCAGGAAGAGGAGGGTCGAGGCGGTCTGGCCGGTGACCTCCTTGAAGATCGGGTGGAGCAGTTCGACGGTGTTGGCGGCCTCGGCGTGCAGGTTGGCGTGGGTGAGGACGCAGCCCTTGGGGCGGCCGGTGGTGCCGGAGGTGTAGCAGACGGTCGCCACCGTGTCGGGGGTCAGGGCGGTGCGGCGCTTGGTGACCTCCTCGTCACTCACGCCCCGGCCGAGGGCGGTGAGGTCGGCGAGGGCGCCGGAGTCGATCTCCCAGGCGCGCGGGTGCTGGTCGTGGCCGGACGTGCCGGCCACGACGGTGGCGGTGTGGGCGGCGGTCTCGGTGATCACGTGGCGGGCGCCGGAGTCGCGGACGATCCACTCGACCTGGTCGGCGGACGAGGTGGGGTAGACGGGGACGGTCTGGCCGCCGGCCGTCCAGATCGCGAAGTCCAGGACCGTCCACTCGTAGCGGGTGCGGGACATGACGGCGACCCGGCCGCCCGGTTCCAGGCCGGCGGCGATCAGGCCCTTGGCCACGGCGGTCACCTCGGCGGCGAACCGCTGCGCGGTGACGGGCCGCCAGACGCCGTCCACCTCGCGGCGCAGGACCACCGCGTCGGGTGCCTCGTCCGCGTTGGTGAACGGGATGTCGGCGGTGCTGCCCGTGGTGGGGCGGGGTGCCAGGGCCGGGGTACGGGCCTCGCGGACGGTGCCGTGGGCGTCCCGGACGGTCTCGGTCCGGGAGCGGGAGGCCAGGTCCCCGCGCCTCCTCGCCCGTTTCAGGTCCCTGTGTACGCCCATGTCGGCTCCCGGTCGCGGATCGCAGTGGTGTTGCGCTGCCTCTTCCCGTTACTTACCGCAGAGTAAACTTACTCCCGCGTAAGTGGTCAACGGGGCGGCTCAGGTCAGCTCGTCCGCCTGCCGGACCGCCGCGGCGAGCCGTCCGACGTCCGGGTCGTCCGTGCGGTCGGCCAGCGCGTCGGCGCGCTCGGCGAGTTCACCGAGACGCGGTGCGCCCGGCAGGGAGCCGTCGTCGTACGGGGTACGCAGGGCGTCGGCGAAGTAGGCGGCGGTCGCCGTCACGCGCAGGCCGCGGTCCGCTTCCCACACCGAGTCGTCGAGGTCACCGGACTCCACGTCGCCGGACTCCTCGTGCGGGGCACGGCTGTCGGGGTCGAGCCAGCGGACGGTGGCCGTGGCCAGCCGGCCGTCGGCGCCGGGGCGGGTGCGCACGGCGTACAGGGCGGTGACGGTGTGCCCGGGGCCGACCTCGCCGCCGTCGACGCGGTCGTCGCGGAAGTCGTCGTCGGCGACGCGGCGGTTGTCGTAGCCCACGAGGCGGAACTCGGCGACCGTCTCCGGGTTGAAGGCGACCTGGGCCTTGGCGTCGCGGGCGGTCAGCTCGATGTGGCGCGGGAGCTGCTCGCAGAAGACCTCGCGGGCGTCCTCCGGGTCCGACACGTACGTGGTGTGTCCGTCGCCCTTGTCGGCGAGGCGTTCCATCAGGGCGTCGCCGTAGTCGCTGCCGACGCCGACGCCGAAGAGGGTGATGCCGTGCTCGCGGCGCTCGTCCGCGATGCGTTCGAGGATGGCGTCCGCGTCGGTCTCGCCGGTGTTGGCGAGGGCGTCGGAGACGAGGACGACGCGGTTGGTGGCGCCCTCGCGGCGGCCCTCGACGGCGGTGTCGTAGCCGGTCTCGACGCCCGCGCCGAGGTTGGTGGACTGGGTGGGCTCCAGGCTGTCGATGGCGTCGTGGACGCGGCCGCGGCGGTCGCCGAGCCGGGTCATCGGCAGGACGGTCTCGGCCTCGTCGCTGAAGGTGACCAGCGCGACCGAGTCGTCGTCGCGCAGCCGGTCGGTCATCGTGCCCAGGGCCTCTTGGGCGAGGTCGAGGCGGCCGGGCTCGGCCATGGAGCCGGAGACGTCGATGACGAAGGTCAGGGCGGCCGGCGGGCGGGCGCCGCGCTGCTCGGCGCCCCGGGTGGCCAGGCCCACGCGGACCAGGGACCAGTCCTCCTCGCCGGTGCGGGCGCCGTCCACGGTCACCGAGAAGCCGTCGCCTTCGGGACGCTCGTAGTCCTGGCGGAAGCTGTTGACGAACTCCTCGGGGCGGACCGTCGACGGGTCGGGCAGCCGGCCCTCGGCCAGGGTGCGGCGGGCGTAGCCGTAGGAGGCGGTGTCGACGTCCAGGGCGAAGGTGGAGAGGAGGTCGGGTTCGGGGGCGACCTCCCGGGAGTCTCCCGTCCCGCCCGTGGTCGCGCCCTCGTCGTGGCGCTGTCCGGCCTCGCCGCGCGGCCCGTCGGGTGCGGGCACCGGCGCGGAGCCCCGGCCCCGGGAGTCCACCGCCGTGTCCTTCGCGTCCCGCGCCGCGTCCTCGTCTCCTCCCCCGCAGCCGGTGAGCAGCAGGCCGCCCGCCGCCGTGAGCGCGAGCAGCGCGCCGATCGGCCCTCGTGTCCGGTGTCGCCTCATCTTCCGTTCCCCCTGCTTCCGTTGACGCCGGTGTACGTGACTGTGACGGCGCGGGAGGGCGGAACGTGCGGCACGGGGTGTCACGGGTGCGTCTCGAAGTGGGCACGGCGGCGGGCCGCCGAGACCGGTGGGTGATCCTCCTCAGACCCCGCCGAGTCCGCGGGCTCCACCGGGCGGGTAAGGCGCTAGGACACCACGTCCTTGCGGGCGAAGCCGCGGAAGGCCAGGGCGAAGAGCACCAGGGCGTACGTCACCGACAGGGACGTGCCCTGGATCAGCCGGGTCCAGTCCAGCTCGGGCCGGACCGTGTCGAGCCAGGCGTACTGCCAGTGCGCCGGCAGGAGGTCGCGCCAGCCGCCGAGGGCGGTCACCTCGTCCAGGACGTTGCCGATGATGGTCAGGCCGACCGCGCCGCCGACCGCCCCGAGCGGGGCGTCGGTCTTGGTGGACAGCCAGAACGCCAGCGCGGCGGTGACCAGTTGCGAGACGAAGACGTACGCCACCGTGATCGCCAGGCGCTCGGCCGCGGTGCCGGTGGGCAGGCTGCCGCCGGTGGGCAGCTCCAGCGGCCCCCAGCCGTAGGCGGCCGTCCCCACGGCCAGCGCGACCAGCGGCAGCAGGACGATCGCCGCGAGGCTGAGGAGCAGGGCGACGACCAGCTTGGACCAGAGCAGGCGGGCGCGGGGCACCGGCGCGGCCAGCAGGTACCGCAGGGAGGACCAGCCGGCCTCCGAGGCGACCGTGTCCCCGAAGAACAGGGCGACGGGCACGACGAGGAGGAACCCGGCGGAGGCGAAGAGGTTCACCGCGGCGAAGTTGGCTCCCGACGCGGTGGCCGAGTCCATCAGGCTGATCTGGTTGTTCGGCCCGCCCGGCTCGCCGCCGATCCGGAAGGCGACGAGCAGCACGAACGGCAGGGCGAACAGGATGCCGCCCATGACGAGGGTGCGCCGCCGCTTCAGCTGGCGGACCAGCTCCACCCGCACGGGCAGCGTGCGGCCCGCGCGGTAGCCCTCGGCGACCTCCTGGGGGCCGGCGGGCGCGGCCCGTTCGACCTGCGTGCTCATGCCGGGTCTCCGATCAGGGTGAGGAAGGCGTCCTCGAGGCGGCGGTGGGGGCCCACCGACTCCACGGGCACGTCCAGGCGGACGAGTTCGGCGATCAGGTCCCGGGCGGTGCCGTCCGGTCCGAGCCGCACCAGCAGGCCGCCGTCGGCCACCGCCGCCGAGGCCACGCCGGGCAGCGCGGCCACCTTCTCGGCCAGGGGCGCGTCCACCGCCGTGGAGGTGCCCACCAGCAGCGTGTCCCCGGTGCCGACGATCTCGGCGACCGGGCCCGCCTGGACGAGCCGCCCGCGGTCCATGACCACCAGGTGGGTGCAGCTCTGCTCGACCTCGGACAGGAGGTGGCTGGAGACGATCACCGTGCGGCCGGCCGCGGCGTAACGGATCATCACCTCGCGCATCTCGCGGATCTGCGGCGGGTCCAGGCCGTTGGTCGGCTCGTCCAGGATCAGCAGGTCGGGCAGGCCCAGCATGGCCTGGGCGATGGCCAGACGCTGGCGCATGCCCTGGGAGTAGGTGCGCACCGCGCGGGCGAGCGCGTCCCCGAGCCCGGCGATCTCCAGGGCCTCGTCGAGGTGGGCGTCCTCGGGCGGGCGGCCGGTGGCCCGCCAGTACAGCTCCAGGTTCTCCCGGCCGGACAGGTGCGGCAGGAAGCCCGCGCCCTCGACGAACGCGCCGACGCGCGAGAGCACCGGGGCGCCGGGCGCGATGGCGTGGCCGAAGACGCGGATCTCGCCGCCGTCCGGGCCGATCAGGCCCATCAGCATGCGCAGGGTGGTCGTCTTGCCCGCGCCGTTCGGCCCGAGCAGGCCGAGCACCTGGCCCTGTTCCACGCGGAAGGACAGGTCCCGCACGGCGTACCGGTCGCCGGACTTGCCGTACCGCTTGGTCAGGCCCGTGATCTGGAGCGGGACTCCGGCCAGCGCCGGGTCGGGCGGCGGCGCCGTGGTGCGGCGGCGGGCGGTCAGCAGCAGGACCGCGGCCACCGCGGCGCCCGCGAGCGGTGCCCACCACACCCAGGCGGGCAGCCCGGCCACCTGTCCGGTGTCGCCGAGGCCCGTCGGGACCGTCAGGCCGCCCTTCAGGGAGACGGTGTACCGCGCGGGCGCGGCCGGGGAGGCGTACCCGAGGTCGGTGGAGGACAGGACCAGGCGCAGGCGGTGGCCGCTCTCCACCTCGTGGTCGATCGCGGGCAGGGTGAGCCGCACGTCCCTGCCGTCGCCGACGCCGTCCACCCGGACGGGCGTGACCAGTTGGGAGGGGAGCACGGGCTGGGCGCCGCCGGGTCCGACGTCGTACACCTTGGCGAAGAGCACGGCTTCGTCCTTCGTGGACTTCACGTGCACGGTCGCGGTCGGCGAGCCGGTGATCCGGACGTCCTCCTCCAGCGGCTCCGACTCGAACGCGGCGTGCTGGCCGGGGAAGTCGAGGGAGACGCCGACGCCGAGGGAGGAGAGCTGGGCGAGTCCGCCGGAGCCGCCGATGCCGGGGAGGGCGGAGACGGCGGGCGGGTTGGCGCCGGCCGGGTTGTCGAAGGTCTGCTCGCGGCCGCGCAGTGCGATCGGGCGGGGGTCGCTGCCCAGCCCGGGGTAGGTGTCGGCGCTCACGCCCTCCAGGCGGGGCTCGCCGTCGCCGCTGCCGGTGCCGACGGTGCGGGTGACGCGGAAGGCGGGTCCGGTGCCGGCCGACGCGTCGTCCTTCAGGTAGCGGTCGAACCACGCCCCGATACGGGCCTCGACGCGGTCGGTCTCCAGGTCGCCGCCGTCGTGCCCGCCCGCGATCCAGTCGACGGCCACGGGGGCGCCGTTGTCCCGGATCGCCTCGGCGGCCAGGTCGGCCTGGCCCAGCGGGAAGAGGGAGTCGGTCTGGCCCTGCACCAGCAGGGTGGGTACGTCGATGCGGTCGGCGACGGCCTGCGGGCTGCGCTGGTCGAGGAGGGCCGTGGCCGCGGCGTCCGGCTTCCCGGACTCGGCGACCCGCTGGTACATGCGGCACAGGTCGTCCTCGAACCGCCCGCAGCCGCCGCCCAGGTTGACGAAGATGCCGGCCCACAGCTTCTTGAAGACGCCGTTCGGGAAGAGGGCGTCCGAGAGGTTCCAGTAGGTGACGGCCGGGGCGATCGCGTCGACCCGGTCGTCGTGGCCGGCGGCCAGCAGCGAGACCGCGCCCCCGTAGGAGCCGCCCGCCACGCCCACGCGCGGGTCGCCCTTCCCGTCCAGCCGGACCTCGGGCCGCTCGGCCAGCCAGTCGATCAGCCGGGAGACGTCGGCGACCTCGCCGTCCGGGGCGTTCAGCCCGATCTTCCCGGTGGACTCGCCGAAGCCGCGCGCCGACCAGGTCAGGACCGCGTACCCGTCGCGGGCGAGGTCCTCCGCCTGGTCCCGCAGGTCGGCCTTGCTGCCGCCGAAGCCGTGGGCGAGCAGGACCGCGGGGCGGCGGCCGGCCGGACCCGCCGTGAAGTAGGAGGTGTTCAGGCGCACCCCGTCGCCCACGGCCACGACCCGGTCCGAGCGGTGCACCGGTGGCGGGTCGTCACCGGCGACGGCCGTCCAGGTCCCGGCACCGGCGAGCACGACGACGGCGGCCGCGGCGGCGAGCAGCCGCCGCGGTCCCCGTAGCAGCCCTCGCACGCGGGGCAGTCGAAGATCCATGGGTCAACGGTACGGGCCGCCGCCGACATCGGTGGCAGTCCCGGGGCCGAACCTCCGCCCCTCCCTGGGGCGTAGGGCGCGGGCGCCGCGTACCGCGGGCGCGGTACGCCGGGGGGCGGCCGGCGCCGTCCGCGCCGGCCGCCAGGGCCCGGAGCGCGTCACGGCCGGGACGGCTCGCGCACGTCCTCGGGGACCGTCACCAGCCACCGCGTGCCCCGGCGCGGACGCAGGTACAGGGCCCAGTACAGCGTGGCCACCGCGGTGATGCCGCCGGTCCACAGCAGGTGGCTCGTCTCCTGCTGGGTCAGGATGTAGGCGAGGACGGCGATCAGCAGGACCGGGACCGCGGGCCACACGGGCATGCGCCACGCCTGCGCCCGCCGGTGGGGGCCGCGCCGGGCGAGCAGGGCGGCGACGGCGACGAGCAGGTACATCCCGGTGACGGAGACGCCCGTGACGCCGTACAGGGTGTCCAGGTCGACGAAGCACATCGCGGCGCCCGGCACGCCGACGGCGAGGGTGGCGACCCACGGGGAACCGAACCGGCCGAGCTTGGCGAAGACGGTGTTCACCGGCCCGGGCCACGCCTTGTCGCGGGCGGAGGCGAACAGGACGCGGGAGTTCTGGATGACCATGACGATGCCGGCGTTGACGATGGCGAGGGCCACGCAGAGGCTGACGAAGGTGCCGACGGCGGAGTCGGACCAGGCGGTGACCATCGCGCCTATGTCGCCGCCGGTCAGCTCCGCGAGGTCGGAGGCGCCCAGGGTGATGGCGGCGACCGGGACCAGGATGATCACGGCGGAGATGCCGAGGGTGGCGAGGACCGTGCGGGCGACGTTGCGGCGCGGGTCCTCCAGTTCCTCGGAGAGGTAGACCGCGGTGGAGAAGCCCTGGGTGACGAAGAGGGCGATGGCGAGCCCGGAGACGACCAGCACGGCCGTCACGGGGTCCGCGCCGCCGTCCGCGCCGGCCACCTCCATGGAGACGAGGCTGCCGGGGCCGCGCTCGGCGTGGGCGAAGCCCAGCACCGCGACGACGGCCGCGGCGATGACCTCCAGGACCAGGAAGACGCCGGTGATCCAGGCGTTGGCGCGCAGGTCGAGCAGGCCCGCGAGGGTGGCGAGCAGCATCACGCCGGCGCCCGCGAGGGACGGCTCGAGGCGCACGACCGGTTCGAGGTAGTCGGCGGTGCCCATCGCGATGACCGGCGGCACGATCATGACGACCAGCAGGGAGAGCACGAAGACCAGCCAGCCCGCCAGCCGCCCGGCCATCGTCGACACCATGGCGTACTCGCCGCCCGCGCTGGGGATGAGGGTGCCCAGCTCGGAGTAGCAGAACGCCACGGCGACGCACAGGAGGGAGCCGATGGCGATCGTCAGGGTGGTGGCGGTGCCGAGCGAGCCGAACAGGTCGGGGACGACCACGAAGAGGGTCGAGGCGGGGGTCACGCACGAGAGCGTCAGCAGGGTGCCGCCGACGACGCCGATGGACCGCTTGAGGGTCCGGGACTCCGGAGGGGCCGGGACGTCCGGGGGCGCGGCGGCGGTCTCGGCGGGGCGGAGCGTGTCGGTCATGGAGCGGTTCCGATCGACTCGTGCGGTGGGGTTCGGGCGGGAGCGCTATCGCCTCCGGCGGCTTGGTCGTACGTGGTTCTCGTCCGCTCCCGACGCCAGATGGAATACCGACGAAAACCGCCGAGTCAATGGCCGTTTACCTACGGAAACCGTTGTCCGATACCGGGTCGGTGACCGGAAAACGCATCAGTCCCCTTTCCTGAAGGGCCCCTTGAGGGCGTGCGGGAACCGTGGGGGGCGGGGCGAAAAAACGTGCCGCCGTCCGGCGGCCGGACGGTGTCGGTGGTGCCCGGTAGAGTCCCGCGCACAGATGAATCACAGGAACACGGCAACGGGTGGGGACTCATGAAGCTGAGGTACACCGCGGCCTGGGTGGGGCTGACGGCGGCGGCGATGATCACGGCGACCGCGTGCGGAACGGAGGGAGCCGAGAAGGCTTCCGAGGGCGCCGAGAAGGCGGCCGACACGGCGGTGAGCAAGGCCGACACCATCATGGCGGCGCTCTCGCGGGCCACCGACCGGACCGAGGAGCTGGGCTCCGCCGAGGTCAGGACGACGACCGATCTGGGCACCGGCGAGCCGATCGCCATGGACGGCACGTACTCCTGGGGCGACGGCTACGCGCTCGACGTCGCGATGGACACCGAGGCCGTGCAGATGCAGGAGCTGACGGACTCCCCGACCGTGCGCACCCTGTTCGTGGACGGCGCCTACTACTACGACATCGACCCGCAGCCCGCCGGCCCGCTCGCGGGCAAGGAGTGGATGAAGATCGACGGTTCGGCGATCTTCGGCGAGTCGGGCGCCGCCGCGTTCAGCGGAGCCGCCGGCGGGGCCGGCCCGGCGGACTCCATGAAGGGCCTGAAGTACGCCAGCGACGTCGAGGACCTCGGCGCGGAGACCGTCAACGGCAAGCCCACGACGCACTACCGCGCGGTGCTCGACGGGGAGGACCTGGGCAAGTTCAAGGATGCCTTCAGCGGTGCCGACAGCATGCTCGGCTCCGCCGGCGTCGACTCGATCACCATGGACATCTGGGTGGGCGAGAAGGACCTGCCGGTGCGTCTGAAGCAGGAGTTCGGCACCATGACGGTCACCATGGACTTCGACAGGTTCGGGGCCACCGAGGAGATCGTGGCGCCGCCCGCCCGGGAGGTCGGGGACCTCACCGAGGAAGTGAAGGACTCGGGGGCGATGACCGGCTGAGACCGCACACCGGTGCCCCGGCCCGCACGGGCGGGCCGGGGCACCGGTGTCGGGGCGTCCGCGGTGGGCGCGCTCAGTGGTTGCGCGGGAAGCCCAGGTCCACGCCGGCCGGGGCGTCGGCCGGGTCGGGCCAGCGGGTGGTGACGACCTTGCCGCGGGTGTAGAAGTGCGTGCCGTCGTTGCCGTAGATGTGGTGGTCGCCGAAGAGCGAGTCCTTCCAGCCGCCGAAGGAGTGGTAGCCGACGGGGACCGGGATCGGCACGTTCACGCCGACCATGCCCGCCTCGACCTCCAGTTGGAAGCGGCGGGCCGCGCCGCCGTCCCGGGTGAAGATCGCGGTGCCGTTGCCGAAGGGCGAGGCGTTGATGAGGGCCAGGCCCTCCTCGTACGTCTCGGCGCGCAGCACGCACAGCACCGGGCCGAAGATCTCGTCCCGGTACGCCTTCGCCGTGGTCGGCACCCGGTCCAGCAGGGAGATGCCGATCCAGTGGCCGTCCTCGTGGCCGTCGACCGTGTGGCCGGTGCCGTCGAGCACGACCTCGCAGCCCTCGGCCGCCGCGCCCTCGACGTAGGACGCCACCTTGTCGCGGTGCGCCTTGGTGATGAGCGGGCCCATCTCCGACGTCGGGTCGTCGCCCGGGCCGATCTTGATCTTCTCGGCGCGCTCGCGGATCTTCTCGACCAGTTCGTCACCGACGGCGCCGACCGCGACGACCGCGGAGATCGCCATGCAGCGCTCGCCGGCCGAGCCGTAGGCCGCGGAGACGGCCGCGTCGGCCGCCGCGTCCAGGTCGGCGTCGGGCAGCACCAGCATGTGGTTCTTGGCACCGCCGAGGGCCTGGACGCGCTTGCCGTGCGCGGAGGCGGTGGTGTGGATGTAGCGGGCGATCGGGGTCGAGCCGACGAAGGAGACCGCCTGGACGTCCGGGTGCTCCAGGAGACGGTCCACGGCCACCTTGTCGCCGTGGACGACGTTGAAGACACCGTCCGGCAGGCCGGCCTCGGCGAGCAGTTCGGCGATCCGGTTCGCGGCCGACGGGTCCTTCTCGCTCGGCTTGAGCACGAAGGTGTTGCCGCACGCGATGGCGATGGGGAACATCCACATCGGCACCATCGCCGGGAAGTTGAACGGCGTGATGCCGGCGACCACGCCGAGCGGCTGCCGGATCGAGGACACGTCCACACGGGTGGCGACCTGCGTCGACAGCTCGCCCTTCAGCTGGACGGTGATCCCGCAGGCCAGGTCGACGATCTCCAGGCCGCGCGCGACCTCGCCGAGCGCGTCGGAGTGCACCTTGCCGTGCTCGGCGGTGATCAGCGCGGCGATCTCGTCGCGGTGCGCGTCCAGCAGCGCCCGGAACTTGAAGAGGATCGAGGTCCGCTGGGCCAGCGAGGACTGACCCCAGGTCAGGTACGCCTCCTTGGCGGCGGCGACCGCGGCGTCCACCTCGTCGACGGAGGCGAAGGCGACCTTGGTGGTGACCTCTCCCGTCGCCGGGTTCGTCACCGGCCCGTACGTGCCCGAGGCGCCTTCGGCGGTCTTGCCGCCGATCCAGTGGTTGACGATGTTCGTCATGACCGAGAACTCCTTCACAGATGGCGGCGACGGGTCGAGACGTGCCGTTGGTCCAGCTCACGGGCGGTGACCGGGGACGGCCGGGGCGCGGTCCGCGGCCCTCGGGTCACGGCCCGCGACCTCCGGGTCACGGTCACTGCCATGGGTCCATCCCAGCAGGCGGGCGCTCCGTGCGCGCCCGACACTGTGTATGCCGTTCGGGCGTCCGAGTGGACACGTGGGGCAGTGTCGCCCGGTCGGCGGGGCGCGGGAACCTCCGGCGCGGGGGCGGTACGAGCGGGGAGTCGGCGCTCGCGCCTCGCTCCTGCCAGGGCGGGGCGGCCGTCCCGCGCCGGAGGCGTTCGGTGGGGGAACCGGCGTCGGCGGGCGCGTGCTCCGGGCCCCGGCCGATCGGGTCGTGCGCCATCGCGTCCCCCTTCGTGCCCGCCGTGGTGTCTCCCCCGGTTTCTAGCCCCGCGGGTGCGGCCTGTCAATGTTTTGTCCGGACATTCGGACGACATGGTCCGGACGGTCGTCCGTACGCCCCTCCCAGTGCCGCGCGACGCCCGGAGAGTCAACGCGCCACGCCTGAACTCCGGTGGACGACTTCGTGGCACTCGTGTCACAAAAGGCCCGGCTCCGTCACGCATGTCACGGGCGCACGGGGCTTCCGTCACATCCGGGAACGACCCCTGACCGCTCGTCACTCGGTGTCGTTCACCCGTCGCAGGCTTGGTGATCACCGACGCAGCACCCGGCTCCCCCCAGCGGCCGTCCCCGGTCGCCGCCGAGGTGCGCACAGGGAGGTGCGACCAGTGACCGACCGAAGGCTCTGGTCCTACAAGGACATCGCGGCCCACATCCGGGTCCAGCCGGACACCGTGCGGTCGTACCGCAAGCACGGGCTGCTGCCACCGCCCGACCACGTGGAGCGGGGCAAACCGTACTGGTACGCGGACACGATCCGGGCCTGGGTGGCGTCCCGGCCGCGCAACCGGAAGCGGTAGGCCGGAAATCCGTTCGGGGTTCCGGCACCGGCTGGGGCACGATCCGCCCATGGACTTCTCCGTCAAACCCGTCCTGACCGGCGAGCGGACCGTGCTGCGCCCCTTCACCGAGGCGGACGCCGCGCGCATGGGCGAGATCGTCGGCGACCCCGAGGTGCGGCGCTTCACCGGATCGCCGGGGCACGAACTCACCCCCGAGCTGCTGCGCTCCTGGTACGGCTCCCGCAGCGCGCAGCCCGGCCGTCTGGACCTCGCCGTCACCGACCCCGCCGACGGCGAGGTGCTCGGCGAGGTCGTGCTCCACGCCTGGGTGCCCGAGGAGCGTTCCTGCACCTTCCGCACCCTGATCGGCGCCCGGGGGCGGGGCCGGGGCATCGGCACCGAGGCGACCCGGCTGATTGTCGGGTACGCCTTCGAGGAACTCGGCCTGCACCGCGTCCAGCTGGACGCCTACGCCTTCAACGACCGGGCGCTGCGGGTGTACGAGAAGGTCGGCTTCGTCCGCGAGGGCGTGCGGCGGGAGGTGGAGCGGCGGGACGGCGTCTGGGTGGACGAGGTGCTGATGGCCGTCCTCGACCACGAGTGGGCCGCCCACCGCGGTCACCCCGGCGGTCGCGCGGGCCGGCCGGCGGCCGGTGTCAGGGCTCGATGACCGTCACGCCCGCGCCGGGCGCCGTCCCCATCGCCGACAGGGCGGCCGGGACCTCCGCCAGCCCGATGGTGGAGGTCACCAGCAGGTCGGGCCGGAGCACGCCGGTGCGGACCAGCTCCAGCATCGGCGGGTAGGTGTGCGCGGCCATCCCGTGGCTGCCCAGCAGTTCCAGTTCCAGGGCGACGGCGCGGGCCATCGGCACCGGTGTGGTGCCGTCCGCCGAGGGCAGCAGCCCGACCTGGACGTGCCGGCCGCGGCGGCGCAGACCGCCCACGGAGGCGGCGCAGGTCACGGGCGAGCCGAGGGCGTCGAGGGAGAGGTGGGCGCCGCCGCCGGTGAGGTCCAGGACGGCCGCCGCGGTGTCCGGTGCGCGGGAGGCGTCCACGCACTCCGCCGCGCCGAAGGCGCGCGCCAGTTCCAGCGCCCGCGCCGAGACGTCCACGGCGACCACCCGGGCGCCCGAGGCCGCGGCGATCATCACCGCGGACAGGCCGACGCCCCCGCAGCCGTGCACCGCCACCCACTCCCCCGGCGCGACGCGGCCCTGCTGCACGACCGCCCGGAAGGCGGTGGCGAACCGGCAGCCGAGCGAGGCGGCGGTCGCGTACGACATGCCCTCGGGGACGGCGACGAGGTTGACGTCGGCGTGGTCCAGCGCGACGTACTCGGCGAAGGAGCCCCAGTGGGTGAAGCCCGGCTGGGTCTGGCGCTCGCACACCTGCTGATCGCCCGCCGCGCAGGCCCCGCAGCTCCCGCAGGCGCAGACGAAGGGCACGGTCACCCGGTCGCCGGGCCGCCACCCGGCCACCCGGTCGCCGACCGCCTCGACGACACCGGCCAGCTCGTGGCCGGGCACGTGCGGCAGCGTGATGTCCGGGTCGTGGCCCTGCCAGCCGTGCCAGTCGCTGCGGCACAGCCCGGTGGCCTCCACGCGCACCACGACGCCGTGCGGTGCGGGCCGCGGGTCGGCGACCTCCCGCACCTCGGCCGGTTCCCCGAAGCGCTCGAACACGACCGCGCGCATCCGTCACCCTCACTTCCGTACTGTCGTGGGCGGAGTCTCCGCCTCCCGCCCCTCATCTCACGGCAGGCCCATCCGCATTCATACCCCCTAGGGGTACAGTGTGAGGTGAGTGGTCCGCGCCGGACCACGGCTTCCGCCCTGCACGCCCTCGACGAGGAGTAACGACATGACCGCCCAGACCGACACCCAGGGCTCCGTCACCACCGTCTACAAGGTGAGCGGAATGAGCTGCGGACACTGCGAGGGCGCCGTCTCCGGCGAGATCTCCGAGATCGCGGGCGTCGGCTCGGTGCAGGCCGTCGCCTCCACCGGCGTGGTGACCGTCGTCTCCGAGGCGCCCCTCGACGACGAGGCCGTGCGCGCCGCCGTGGACGAGGCCGGCTTCGAGCTGGTCGGCAGGGCCTGAGCGGCCGCGCCGCCGCCGGCACCCCAGCACCGCCCACAGTCCCCCGCGGCCGGGCCGCGTACGGTCCGGCCGGCCCGTCTGGAGCCCGGACCATGACCAGCACCACCGCCGCGACGCCCACGGACACCGCGGCCACCGAGCCGGACCTCGCCGAGGTCGAGCTGATCGTCGGCGGGATGACCTGCGCCTCCTGCGCCGCCCGGGTCGAGAAGAAGCTCAACCGCATGGACGGCGTCACCGCCACGGTGAACTACGCGACGGAGAAGGCCCGGATCACGTACCCGGCGACCACGCCGGTGGCCGACCTGATCGCCACCGTCGTCAGGACGGGCTACACCGCCGAGGAACCCGCGCCGCCGCCGGAGCCGGCCGACGACGCGGAGGCCACCGGCGCGCGGCCCGCCGACGCGGACGGCGACCCGGAGCTGTCCGCGCTGCGCCGGCGCCTGGTCGTCTCGGCCCTGCTGGCCGCCCCGGTCGTCCTGCTCGCGATGGTCCCGGCGCTGCAGTTCGACAACTGGCAGTGGCTGTCGCTCACCCTGGCCGCGCCCGTCGTCGTCTGGGGCGGCCTTCCCTTCCACCGCGCCGCCTGGACCAATCTCCGCCACGGCGCGGCCACCATGGACACCCTGGTCTCCCTGGGCACGCTGGCGGCGTTCGGCTGGTCGCTGTGGGCGCTGTTCTTCGGGGACGCGGGCATGCCGGGCATGCGGCACGGCTTCGACCTCACCGTCTCGCGCGCCGACGGCGCGTCCGCGATCTACCTGGAGGCCGCCGCCGGGGTCACCGCCTTCCTGCTGCTCGGCCGCTGGCTGGAGGCCCGCTCCAAGCGCCGCGCCGGGGCCGCCCTGCGGGCCCTGATGGAGCTGGGCGCGAAGGACGTCGCGGTGCTGCGGAACGGGCGTGAGGTGCGGGTCCCGGTGGGCCGGCTGGCGGTCGGCGACCGGTTCGTCGTGCGGCCCGGCGAGAAGATCGCCACCGACGGCACCGTCGTCGACGGCTCCGGCGCCGTGGACGCCTCGATGCTGACCGGCGAGTCGGTGCCGTCGGACGTCGGCGTCGGCGACGCCGTCACCGGGGCCACCGTCAACGCCGCGGGGCGGCTGGTGGTCGAGGCGACCCGGGTGGGCGCCGACACGCGGCTGGCGCGGATGGCGAAGCTGGTCGAGGACGCGCAGAGCGGCAAGGCCGAGGTGCAGCGGCTCGCCGACCGGATCTCCGGGGTCTTCGTGCCCGTCGTGCTGCTGATCGCGGCCGCCACCTTCGGCGGCTGGCTGGGCGCCACCGGTGACACCGTCGCCGCGTTCACCGCCGCCGTGGCCGTCCTGATCATCGCCTGTCCCTGCGCCCTGGGCCTGGCCACGCCGACCGCGCTGCTGGTCGGCACCGGGCGCGGCGCCCAGCTCGGCATCCTCATCAAGGGCCCGGAGGTGCTGGAGTCCACGCGGCGCGTCGACACGGTCGTCCTGGACAAGACCGGCACCGTCACCACCGGCCGCATGACCCTGCGGGAGGTGTACGCCGCCGAGGGCACCGACGAGGACGAGCTGCTGCGGCTCGCGGGCGCCGTCGAGCACGCCTCCGAGCACCCCGTGGCCCGGGCGGTCGCGGCCGGCGCCGAGGAGCGGCTCGGCGCGCTGCCGGACGTCGAGGACTTCGAGAGCGTGCCGGGCCGGGGCGTACGGGGTCGTGTGGCGGGCCGTGAGGTGACCGTGGGGCGCCTGCACGACACGCTCCCGCCCGAGGTCGCCCGCGCCCGCGACGAGGCCGAGAGGGACGGCCGTACGGCCGTGGTGGTCGGCTGGGACGGCACCGCGCGCGGCGTCGTCGCCGTGGCGGACACCGTCAGGGAGACCAGTGCCCAGGCGGTGGCCGAGCTGCGCCGGCTCGGCCTGACGCCCGTCCTGCTGACCGGTGACAACCGGCGGGTCGCCGAGTCGGTGGCCCGGGCGGTCGGCGTCGACGAGGTGATCGCCGAGGTCCTGCCCGAGGAGAAGGTCGCCGTGGTGGAACGGCTGCGGCGCGAGGGCCGCACGGTCGCCATGGTGGGCGACGGCGTCAACGACGCGGCCGCGCTCGCCACCGCCGACCTGGGGCTGGCGATGGGCACGGGGACGGACGCGGCGATCGAGGCCGGCGACCTGACACTGGTCCGCGGCGATCTGCGGGTGGCCGCGGACGCGATCCGCCTCTCCCGGCGCACCCTGTCCACGATCAAGGGCAATCTGGTGTGGGCCTTCGGCTACAACGTGGCCGCGCTGCCGCTGGCCGCCGCCGGGCTGCTGAACCCGATGATCGCGGGCGCGGCGATGGCCTTCTCCTCGGTGTTCGTGGTGACCAACAGCCTGCGCCTGCGCGCGTTTCGCTGAGGTCTCGATGCCCGGCACCCTCTGGAGTCCGGCACGCGCCTCACATAAGCTCTTCACAAGGCTCGCGCATCTTCCTTACGCTGGGTCCCGGTCGGCGTATCGGGGCTCTTGCGCACCTAACGGACATATGCAAGAGACGCAGATCACAGTGATGCGAACGTAACCATCGAAGGGGTTCGAAGGTCTAAGTTGGCGATGTCAGGCAGCGTCTTGGGGGGCGCCACCTGACATCTGGGGATGTCTTGGGGGACTTTCCCAGAGCTGCGTTGCCGGGACACGTACACCGGGAAGCTTTGAGCGGCCCTCCCGGGTGCGCTGTCCCGGCAGACCGCACCACACAGAACAGCCGGAACAGTACGAACAGCAGGACTGCACGAGGTGCAGGTGCGACAGGCACGGCGAGTTCCGCTCGTCGTGCTCGACACAGCGATTCAGGCGCTGTCCTCACAGACGCCCGGCCGGATCCCGTGGGGGGAATCCGCACCGGGACATGGGAAGGCGCCCTGGTCGTCGGCCCGTGGGGGGACCGGCGCCGGGGCGCCTTCTGCTGTGCGCGGCCGGGTCCGGAGCGACGCGCCCGGAACGCCGAGAGGTCCCGTGTCCGACGACCTCACGCCGTCGGGCACGGGACCCTCCCGCCCGGAGAAGGAGTCGCTCAGCGCTCCTCGACCGGCACGAAGTCGCGCTCGACGACGCCGGTGTAGATCTGGCGCGGGCGGCCGATGCGGGAGCCCGGCTCCTTGATCATCTCGTGCCACTGGGCGATCCAGCCCGGCAGGCGGCCGAGGGCGAACAGGACCGTGAACATCTCGGTCGGGAAGCCCATGGCCCGGTAGATCAGACCCGTGTAGAAGTCGACGTTCGGGTAGAGCTTGCGCTCGGTGAAGTAGTCGTCGGAGAGCGCGTGCTCCTCCAGCTTCAGGGCGATGTCCAGCAGCTCGTCGGACTTGCCGAGGGCGGAGAGCACGTCGTGGGCGGCGGCCTTGATGATCTTGGCGCGCGGGTCGAAGTTCTTGTAGACCCGGTGGCCGAAGCCCATCAGGCGGACGCCGTCCTCCTTGTTCTTCACCTTGCGGATGAAGGTGTCGACGTCGCCGCCGGAGTCGCGGATGCCCTCCAGCATCTCCAGCACCGACTGGTTGGCGCCGCCGTGCAGCGGGCCCCAGAGCGCGTTGATGCCGGCCGAGATCGACGCGAACATGTTCGCCTGCGAGGAGCCGACCAGGCGGACGGTGGAGGTCGAACAGTTCTGCTCGTGGTCCGCGTGCAGGATCAGCAGCTTGTCCAGCGCGGAGACCACGATCGGGTCAAGCTCGTACTCCTGCGCGGGGACCGAGAAGGTCATGCGCAGGAAGTTCTCCACGTAGCCGAGGTCGTTACGCGGGTAGACGAAGGGGTGACCGATCGACTTCTTGTACGCGTAGGCGGCGATCGTCGGGAGCTTGGCGAGCAGCCGGATCGTCGAGAGGTTGCGCTGACGCTCGTCGAACGGGTTGTGGCTGTCCTGGTAGAACGTCGACAGCGCGGAGACCACGGACGACAGCATGGCCATCGGGTGGGCGTCGCGCGGGAAGCCCTTGTAGAAGTTCTTGACGTCCTCGTGCAGCAGGGTGTGCTGCGTGATCTCGCCCTTGAAGGCGGCCAGCTGGTCGACGGTCGGCAGCTCGCCGTTGATCAGCAGGTAGGCGACCTCCACGAAGGAAGAGCGCTCGGCCAGCTGCTCGATCGGGTAGCCGCGGTACCGCAGGATGCCGGCTTCGCCATCCAGGTAGGTAATGGCGGATTTGTAGGCGGCGGTGTTGCCGTACCCGCTGTCCAGCGTCACCAGACCGGTCTGGGCGCGGAGCTTCCCGATGTCGAAGCCCTTGTCGCCGACGGTGCTGTCGATCACCGGGTAGGTGTACTCGCCGTCGCCGTACCGCAGTACTACAGAGTTGTCGCTCACGTCTTCCCTCACCGACGTAGTGCCTCATCTTCGAGGTGCCCTGACTGTCTCTACCATCCCCCACTTGGCTCAGGAGAGTGCACTCGGGGTCGACCATCGGGCCTATTGGCGGCACTCAGTGCCGCCAACCAGCTCATCCTGCCCCCTCTCCTCCCCATCCGGAAGTGCTCTGTGACCTTCCCGACTCATTTGATCGATCATTTTTTTCACACGGGTCGGAGGTTTGACCGGAGGGTCTCGGGTTCAGGGGGTCGCGAGCCGGAAGTCGAGCGCCGTGCAGCGCCGACCGGCCGAGACCGTGCGCACCGCCTGTCCGATCGCCTTGCGGGAGCCGACGAGGACGACCAGCTTCTTGGCCCGGGTGACCGCCGTGTACAGCAGGTTCCGCTGGAGCATCATCCAGGCGCCGGTGGTCACCGGGATCACCACGGCGGGATACTCGCTTCCTTGGGAACGGTGGATGGTCACCGCGTAGGCGTGGGCCAGTTCGTCCAGTTCGTCGAATTCGTACGGAACCTCCTCGTCCTCGTCCGTCAGCACGGTGAGGCGCTGGTCCACCGGGTCGAGCGAGGTGACCACGCCGACGGTGCCGTTGAAGACACCGTTCTCACCCTTCTCGTAATTGTTGCGAATCTGGGTGACCTTGTCGCCGACCCGGAAGACCCGGCCGCCGAACCGCTTCTCGGCGAGATCGGGGCGGCCGGGGGTGACGGCCTGCTGGAGCAGCCCGTTGAGCGTGCCGGCGCCGGCCGGTCCGCGGTGCATGGGGGCGAGCACCTGCACGTCCCGGCGCGGGTCGAGCCCGAACTTCGCGGGGATGCGCCGCGCGGCGACGTCGACCGTGAGCCGGCCCGCCTCCTCCGTGTCGTCCTCGACGAAGAGGAAGAAGTCCTTCAGCCCGTCGGTGAGCGGGTGCTGCCCGGCGTTGATCCGGTGCGCGTTGGTCACCACCCCCGACTGCTGGGCCTGCCGGAAGACGCGGGTGAGCCGGACGGCGGGGACGGGGCTGCCGGGAGCCAGCAGGTCCCTCAGCACCTCCCCCGCCCCCACGCTGGGCAGCTGGTCGACGTCCCCGACGAAGAGCAGGTGCGCACCCGGGGCCACCGCCTTGACCAGCTTGTTGGCGAGCAGGAGGTCCAGCATGGATGCCTCGTCCACCACGACGAGGTCGGCGTCGAGGGGCCGGTCCCGGTCGTAGGCGGCGTCACCGCCCGGCTTGAGCTCCAGCAGCCGGTGGACCGTGGACGCCTCGGCGCCGGTCAGCTCGGCGAGGCGCTTGGCGGCGCGGCCGGTGGGCGCGGCCAGGACGACCTTCGCCTTCTTGGCCCGCGCCAGCTCCACGACCGACCGGACCGTGAAGGACTTGCCGCAGCCCGGCCCGCCGGTGAGGACGGCGACCTTCTCGGTGAGGGCGAGCTTGACGGCCGCCTCCTGCTCGGGGGCGAGGTCGGCACCCGTGCGCCGCTTCAGCCAGCCGAGCGCCTTGTCCCAGGCCACGTCCTGGAAGCCGGGCATCCGGTCCACGTCGGCGCGCAGGAGGCGGCGCAGCTGTCCGGCCAGGGCCAGCTCGGCGCGGTGGAAGGGCACGAGGTAGACGGCGGTGACGGGGTCGCCGCCCTCCGGGTCGGGGACCTTCTCGCGCACGACGCCGGGGTCGTCGTCCGGACTCTCCGGCTCGGCGGCCAGCTCGCCCAGGCACTCGATGACGAGCCCGGTGTCCACCTGGAGCAGCTTCACCGCGTCGGCGATCAGCTTCTCCTCCGGGAGGTAGCAGTGCCCTTGGTCGGTGGCCTGCGACAGGGCGTACTGCAGCCCCGCCTTCACCCGGTCGGGGCTGTCGTGCGGGATGCCGACGGACCGGGCGATCTTGTCGGCGGTGAGGAAGCCGATGCCCCAGACGTCGGCGGCGAGGCGGTAGGGCTGGTTCTTCACCACGGAGATCGACGCGTCGCCGTACTTCTTGTAGATGCGCACCGCGATGGAGGTGGACACCTCGACGGTCTGGAGGAAGAGCATGACCTCCTTGATCGCCTTCTGCTCCTCCCAGGCGTCGGCGATCTTCTTGGTGCGCTTGGGCCCGAGGCCGGGCACCTCGATGAGCCGCTTGGGCTCCTCCTCGATGATCCTGAGGGTGTCGATGCCGAAGTGCTGCGTGATGCGGTCGGCGAAGACCGGTCCGATGCCCTTGACCAGTCCGGAGCCGAGGTAGCGCCGGATGCCCTGGACGGTGGCGGGCAGGACGGTCGTGTAGTTCTCCACGTGGAACTGCTTGCCGTACTGGGGGTGCGATCCCCAGCGGCCCTCCATCCGCAGCGACTCCCCGACCTGGGCGCCGAGCAGCGCGCCGACGACGGTCAGCAGGTCGCCGGCGCCTCTGCCGGTGTCGACCCGGGCGACCGTGTACCCGTTCTCCTCGTTGGCGTACGTGATGCGCTCCAGGACGCCTTCGAGGGTGGCGAGCCGCCGCTCACCGGGGGCCGAGGGGGGCTGGTCGGTCATGATCCGACGGTACCGGTGGGGTGTGACAGCGGTGCACGGTCCGGCGGGATCACGTACCCACGTGCGGTGCGACCACGCGGGCTCCCTCGGCGGCCGGCGGTCAGAGCCCCGCCATCAGGTCCGCGAGCGGGGCCGGGGTGCGAGCGGGGTCCAGGGCCTCCACCAGGACGCGGCCGTAGTGGATCTTGCGGCCCTTCTTGGTGCCGAAGAAGCGGCGGAACCGCTGCTGGGCGGTGCGGTCCTGCTGGGCGGGCTGGCGGAGGAAGGTCCGCAGGGGGCGGAGGTCGCCCTCCGCCTCGATCAGTTCCGTCACCCGGGCCACCCCGAGCGCCCGGATCAGTTCGTCCTCCAGGTCGGCCGTGCAGACGAACAGGTCCTGCGGGGCGGCGTCCGCCCGCGCCAGGGCACGGACGTAGTACCCCTGCTCCCGCTCGTCGCACAGCCCCGTCAGGCGGAGGTCGAGGCCGCAGGGGCCGAGCAGGGAGGCGAAGCGGCCGACGCTCATCGCGCCGCCCATCGCCAGGACGCAGACCCCCTCCGCCGCCAGGTCCCGGCCGCGCCGCGCGGCGAGCGCGTCGACCGCCGCCGTGTCGCTCGGTCCCTCGACCAGGACCACGGTGCGGACGGAGAGGCGCTCGGCGAGGTCGCGTGCGGGGCCCTCGGGGCCGCCCGCCGCCCACGCCGTGACCGCGTCCCGGAACGATGCCATGTCCGCCATGGGTCGAGTCTCCGCCGTCGGCGGCCCGGGCGGTAGTGGATATCGCGGGCCTCCCCGTTTGACGTGCAGCCTGTTGGCTGCCTAACGTGAAAGGCAGCCAACAGGCTGCACATCGGAGGGGCGGAGATGGACGAGGTCTTCAAGGCGCTGGCCGACGGCAGCCGCCGGCGGCTGCTGGACAGCCTGAACGCGCGCAACGGGCAGAGCCTGCGGGAGCTGTGCGCCGGGCTGGACATGGCCCGGCAGTCGGTCAGCAAGCACCTGGCGGTGCTGGAGGCGGCCGGTCTGGTCACCACCGTCCGGCGGGGCCGGGAGAAGCTGCACTACCTCGACGCCGGGCCGATCAACGCCATCGCCG
The DNA here is from genome assembly GCA_002155895.1 of Streptomyces rochei. Lineage (GTDB taxonomy): Bacteria > Actinomycetota > Actinomycetes > Streptomycetales > Streptomycetaceae > Streptomyces > Streptomyces rochei. Next base: position 8,182 of record MUMD01000206.1, on the reverse strand, counting down.
ACCGCTGGATCAGCCGCTACGACCGGGAGCGGGTGCGCGCACTCGCCGACCTCAAGCACGCGCTGGAGGACACCGCCATGGACAGCAACGCGTTCGTCTGCACGACCTACATCAGGACCACGCCCGAGAAGCTGTGGCAGGGCCTGACCGACCCGGCCTTCACCCGGCGCTACTGGGGTGTCGAGTTCGGCACCGACTGGGCGGCCGGGTCTGCCGTGGTGTGGAAGGAGCGGGCGGCCAGGACCGCCGATCCCGAACAGGTCGTCCTCGAGTCCGAGCCGTACCGGCGCCTGTCGTACACCTGGCACACCTTCACGCCCGAGTGGGCGAGGGCCAACGGGATCGACGACGAGACCCTGGCCAGGCTCTCCGCCGAGCCGCGGTCGAAGGTCACGTTCGAGATCGAGGACCTCGGCGGCGGCTCGGTGAAGCTGACCGTCGTCCACGACGGGTTCGAGCCCGGCAGCGCCGTCCGCGAGATGGTCCGGCACGGCTGGCCGGCCCTCCTGTCCAGCCTCAAGTCGCTGCTGGAGACCGGCGAGCCGCTGCCGGAGCCGCGGTGAGCCGCGCGTTTCAGCGGCGCAGGGCCGTCTCCCGGCGCATGTGCGAGAGCTTCTCGGGGTTGCGGACGGCGTAGAGGCCGGTGATGCGGCCCTCGTCGAGGCGGACCGCCACCACGGTGTCGAGTGCGCCGTCGAGGTGGACGACCAGGGCCGGGTATCCGTTGACCTGCGCCGGTCCCAGTGACAGCGAGGCGGCGTGCTTGAGCAGTCCGCCGAGCACCAGCCGGGCCACCTTGTCCCGCCCCGTGACGGGCCGCAGCACGGCCTGCTTGACACCGCCGCCGTCGCCGAGCAGGACGACGTCCGGGGAGAGGATGTCGAGCAGGCCCTGGAGGTCGCCCGTCTCGACGGCCCTGCGGAAGGCATCCAGCGCCTGCCGTGACTCGGCGGCCGAGACCACCCCGCGCGGCCGGCGGGCCGCGACGTGCGCGCGGGCCCGGTGCGCGATCTGCCGGACGGCGGCCGGGCTCTTCTCCACGGCCTCGGCGATTTCGTCGTAGCCGAGGTCGAACACCTCGCGCAGCACGAACACCGCCCGTTCGGTCGGCGTCAGCGTCTCCAGGACCAGCATCATCGCCATCGACACGCTGTCGGCCAGCTCGACGTCCTCCGCCACGTCGGGCGTGGTCAGCAGCGGCTCGGGCAGCCAGGAGCCGACGTAGGACTCCTTGCGGCGACCGAGCGTGCGCAGCCGGTTCAGGGCTTGGCGGGTGGTGATGCGGACGAGGTAGGCGCGGCGGTCGCGCACCTCGGCGAGGTCCACGCCCGCCCAGCGCAGCCAGGTCTCCTGGAGGACGTCCTCCGCGTCGGCGGCCGAGCCGAGCATCTCGTAGGCGACGGTGAAGAGCAGGTTGCGGTGGGCGACGAACGCCTCGGTGGCGCCGTCCCGTTCGCGTCCGCTGGGCTCGCTGGTCACCGGCTTCTCCCGTTCGTCGGTCCTGGTCGGGGTCACGCGCACAGGACACCGGCCGCCGCCGCCGTGTGACACCCGCCGCCGGTGCTCCACGTCACACCGGCGGCCCGTCACAGGGTCGGGTCCGTCGGCATCTTGTGGGCGTCAGCGAGACACCGACGGCGAGGACGAGATCATGGACACCCGCTTCAACCTGTTCGAGAACGAGATCGGCGTCAAGTTCGGCAAGCGGTTCGCGGGCACCGCCCTGGTGCTCCACGGGTCGACGCTGCCGAGGGCCACGCAGGAACTGGTGTCGCTGCGGGCCAGCCAGATCAACGGCTGCGGCCACTGCATCGACATGCACGTCAAGGAGGCCGAGGCGGCCGGCGAGAGCGCGGCGCGGCTCCATCTGGTCGCCGCCTGGCGCGAGTCCACCGTGTTCACCGAGGCCGAGCAGGCCGCCCTGGCGCTGGCCGAGGAGGGCACCCGGCTCGCCGACGCGCACCCGGGCGTGTCCGACGAGACCTGGGCGCGGGTGCGCGAGCACTACGACGACGACCAGACCGCCGCCCTGGTCTGCCTGGTCGCCCTGATCAACGCGGCCAACCGGATGGCCGTGATCACGCACCAGCCGGGAGGCTCGTACGAGGCGGGCATGTTCGAGGCGGCGACGAGCTGACCGACGGCGCCACCGCCGCCCGACCCGGCCCGGCCCGGGGCCCTCCGCCCCGGAGCCGGGCCTCGGCACGTCCAGGGGGCACAAGGCGCGGGCAGGCCCGGGGCGGGCGCAAGGACGGGCGCAAGGGCGGGCGCCGGGGAAGCAGGGCCGGGCGGCGCGAGGGCGGCGGGCACGGCGGGTCACGATTGCGTCTCGGCCCGGGGCACCCCCCTTGCCATCCGCCCGTGTAATCGTTTCCAATCCTCCGTGTAATCGATTCCACGAGGAGGTGGAACGGCGATGGCGAGCATCAAGGACGTCGCCGTCGAGGCGGGCGTCTCCGTCGCGACGGTCTCGCGCGTCCTCAACGGCCACCCGTCCGTCAGCCCCGGCGCCCGCGCCCGCGTGCTGGCCGCCGTCGAGGCGCTGGGCTACCGGCCGAACGCCGTCGCCCGGTCGCTGCGCACCGATCAGACCCGCACCCTCGGGCTGGTCATCAGCGACGTCATGAACCCCTACTTCACCGAACTGGCCCGTTCCGTGGAGGAAGAGGCCCGCGCGCTCGGCTACAGCGTCATCATCGGCAACGCCGACGAGCGGCCCGATCTCCAGGACCACCACGTGACGACGCTGCTCGACCGGCGGATCGACGGGCTCCTCGTCTCCCCCACCGACGGCGGCTCCCCGCGCATGCTGGAGGCCGCGCGGGCCGGCACCCCGATGGTCTTCGTCGACCGCTGGATCCCCGGCGTGGACGTGCCCGTGGTGCGGTCGGACGGGCGGGGCGCGGTGCGGGACCTCGTCGCGCACCTGTACCGGCTCGGGCACCGCAGGCTCGCCATCATCGCCGGGCCCGCCGCCACCACGACCGGACGCGAGCGCGTCGACGCCTTCCGCGAGGCGCTCGCCGAGTACGGGCTCCCCCTCCCCGACGACCGCATCGGCCAGGGCGATTTCCAGGCGGAGAGCGGACGCCGGGTCACCGAGGGGTTCCTCGACCTCCCCGAGCCGCCCGACGTCGTGTTCGCCGCCGACAACCTGATGGCGCTCGGCGCGCTGGACGCCGTACGGGCGCGCGGGCTGCGCGTCCCCGAGGACATTGCGCTCGCCGCGTTCGACGACATCCGCTGGTTCGTGCACACCGATCCCCCGGTCACCGCGATCGCCCAGCCCACGGGCGACCTCGGGCGGGCCGCCGTACGCGCGCTCGTCGACCGGATCGAGGGGCGGACCGGCGAGTCCGTCACCCTGCCGGCGCGGCTCGTCGTGCGCCGCTCGTGCGGAGAGTCCCCCTCCGGCACCGCACACCCCCCGTCCCCCTCCCCCGTACGAAGGAGTACGCCGTGAGCAGCCGCAGTCCGGACGAGTTGCTGCGCATCGAGGGCATCCGCAAGACCTTCCCCGGCGTGGTCGCGCTCGACAGCGTCGACTTCGACCTGCGCCGGGGCGAGGTGCACGTGCTGCTCGGTGAGAACGGCGCGGGCAAGAGCACCCTCATCAAGATGCTCTCCGGCGCCTACACGCCCGACGCCGGGCGCATCCTGGCCGGCGGCGAGGAGGTGCGCATCCACGGTGCGCAGGACTCCGAGCGGCTCGGGATCGCCACCATCTACCAGGAGTTCAACCTCGTCCCCGACCTGACGGTCGCCGAGAACATCTTCCTGGGGCGCCAGCCCCGCCGGTTCGGGATGATCGACCGGAAGAAGATGGACGCGGACGCGGAGGTGCTGCTGGAGCGCGTGGGGGTCAAGGTGTCCCCGCGGGCACGGGTGCGTGAACTCGGTATCGCGCGCCTCCAGATGGTCGAGATCGCCAAGGCGCTCAGCCTGGACGCGCGGGTGCTCATCATGGACGAGCCGACCGCCGTGCTCACCTCCGAGGAGGTCGACAAGCTCTTCGCCATCGTGCGGCGGCTGCGCGAGGACGGTGTGGGCATCGTCTTCATCACCCACCACCTGGAGGAGATCGCCGCCCTCGGCGACCGCGTCACCGTCATCCGGGACGGCAGGAGCGTCGGGCAGGTGCCCGCCTCCACGCCCGAGGACGAGTTGGTGCGGCTGATGGTCGGACGGTCCATCGAGCAGCAGTACCCGCGCGAACGCGGTGACGCCGGTGAGGCGTTGCTCAGGGTCGAAGGACTCACGCGGGACGGCGTCTTCCACGACGTGAGCTTCGAGGTGCGGGCCGGTGAGGTCGTCGGCATCGCCGGGCTGGTCGGGGCCGGGCGCACGGAGGTCGTGCGGGCGGTGTTCGGCGCCGACCCCTACGACTCCGGGAGCGTGCACGTCGCGGGCGCGCCGCTGCGGCGGCACGACGTCAACGCCGCGATGGCCGCCGGGATCGGGCTGGTGCCCGAGGACCGCAAGGGTCAGGGGCTGGTGCTCGACGCCTCCGTCGAGGAGAACCTGGGGCTGGTGACGCTGAGGTCGTCCGCCCGCGCGGGGATCGTGGACCTCAAGGGGCAGCACGCGGCGGCCGAGCGGATCGCCGGGCAGCTCGGCGTGCGGATGGCCGGGCTCGGGCAGCACGTGCGGACCCTGTCCGGCGGCAACCAGCAGAAGGTCGTCATCGGCAAGTGGCTGCTGGCGAACACCAAGGTGCTGATCCTCGACGAGCCGACGCGCGGCATCGACGTCGGCGCCAAGGTCGAGATCTACCAGCTCATCAACGAACTGACGGCCGCCGGCGCCGCCGTGCTCATGATCTCCAGCGACCTCCCCGAGGTGCTCGGCATGAGCGACCGGGTGGTCGTCATGGCGCAGGGGCGGATCGCCGGCGAACTTCCCGCCGCCGAGGCCACCCAGGACGCCGTGATGGCGCTCGCCGTCAGCACCCCGCACACCGACGAAACCGGAACGGAGGCCTCCCGTGGCCACTGACACGCTCAAGAGCAAGCCGGGCGCGCAGGGCGGCGCCACGGGCGGCCTGCGCCGCCTGCTGCTCGACAACGGCGCCCTGACCGCGCTGATCGTCCTCGTCATCGCCATGTCGGCGCTGTCCGGGGACTTCCTGACCGCCGACAACCTCCTCAACGTCGGCGTCCAGGCCGCCGTCACCGCGATCCTCGCCTTCGGCGTCACCTTCGTCATCGTCTCGGCCGGCATCGACCTGTCGGTCGGCTCGGTCGCCGCGCTGTCGGCCACCGTGCTGGCGTGGAGCGCCACCGAGGCCGGGATGCCCGTGGTGCTGGCGGTGCTGCTGTCCGTCGCCACCGGCATCGCCTGCGGCCTGGTGAACGGCTTCCTCATCTCGTACGGGAAGCTGCCGCCGTTCATCGCGACGCTCGCCATGCTGTCGGTGGGGCGCGGTCTGTCGCTGGTCATCTCGCAGGGCTCGCCGATCGCCTTCCCGGAGTCGGTCTCGCACCTCGGTGACACGCTCGGCGGGTGGCTGCCGGTGCCGGTGCTGGTGATGATCGTGATGGGGCTGATCACGGCCTTCGTCCTCGGGCGGACCTACATCGGGCGCTCCATGTACGCCATCGGCGGCAACGAGGAGGCCGCCCGGCTGTCCGGGCTGCGGGTGAAGCGGCAGAAGCTCGCCATCTACGCCTTCTCCGGGCTGTTCGCCGCCGCCGCGGGCATCGTGCTGGCCTCCCGTCTCTCCTCCGCGCAGCCGCAGGCCGCGCAGGGCTACGAACTGGACGCCATCGCCGCCGTCGTCATCGGCGGCGCCTCGCTCGCCGGCGGCACCGGCAAGGCGTCCGGCACGCTGATCGGCGCGCTGATCCTCGCGGTGCTGCGCAACGGCCTCAACCTGCTGTCCGTCTCCGCGTTCTGGCAGCAGGTCGTCATCGGTGTCGTCATCGCGCTGGCCGTGCTCTTCGACACGCTGCGCCGCAAGGCGGGCGCGACGACCCCGGCGGCCGGGGCGTCCGGCGGCGGGAACCGGGGCAAGCAGGCGCTGACGTACGTCATCGCGGCCGTCGTCGCCGTCGCCGTGGTCGGCGCGACCTCGCTGCTGCACAACGGGTCCTCGGGCGGTAAGACCCAGCGGATCGGTCTGTCGCTGTCCACGCTGAACAACCCGTTCTTCGTGCAGATCCGCGCCGGCGCCGAGGAGCGGGCGAAGAAGCTGGGCGTGGACCTGACGGTCACGGACGCCCAGAACGACGCCTCCCAGCAGGCCAACCAGCTGCAGAACTTCGTCAGCGGGAGCCTGTCCTCGATCATCGTCAACCCGGTGGACTCCGACGCGGCCGGCCCCTCGGTGCGCTCGGCGAACAAGGACGACATCCCCGTCATCGCGGTGGACCGGGGCGTCAACAAGGCGGACACCTCGGCGCTGGTCGCCTCCGACAACGTCGAGGGCGGCAAGCTGGGCGCCCGGGCGCTCGCCGAGAAGCTCGGCGGCAAGGGCACCATCGTCATCCTCCAGGGCCAGGCCGGCACCTCCGCCAGCCGGGAGCGCGGCGCGGGCTTCGCGGCCGGGCTGAAGGAGTACCCGGGCATCAAGGTCGTCGCCAAGCAGCCCGCGGACTTCGACCGCACCAAGGGCCTGGACGTGATGACCAACCTGCTCCAGGCGCACCCCGACGTCGACGGTGTCTTCGCGGAGAACGACGAGATGGCGCTCGGCGCGATCAAGGCGCTGGGCTCCAAGGCCGGGAAGTCCGTGCAGGTCGTCGGGTTCGACGGCACGCCGGACGGGCTGAAGGCGGTGCGGGAGGGCACGCTGTACGCCTCGGTGGCGCAGCAGCCCAGGGAACTGGGCAGGATCGCCGTGGAGAACGCGTTGCGCGCCGCCGAGGGCGAGAAGACGGAGAAGATGGTGAAGGTGCCGGTGAAGGTCGTCACCAAGGAGAACGTGGCCGGCTTCGAGGGCTGAGACGGGCGGAACGGCCCGCGGGCCCCACGCGGATTCACTCGGGTTCATCGGGATCGGAGAGCGATTCATGTACGACTACGACCTCCTGGTCGTGGGATCGGCCAACGCCGACCTCGTGATCGGCGTCGAGCGGCGGCCGGGGGCCGGCGAGACGGTGCTCGGCACCGACCTGGCCGTCCACCCGGGCGGCAAGGGCGCGAACCAGGCGGTGGCCGCCGCCCGGCTCGGTGCCCGCACGGCCCTGCTGGCCCGGGTCGGCGACGACGACTACGGTCGGCTGCTGCTGGACTCGCAGCGGGCGGCCGGTGTCGACACGGTGGGCGTCCTGGTCGGCGGCGCCCCGACCGGCGTCGCGCTGATCACCGTCGACCCGTCCGGCGACAACAGCATCGTGGTCTCGCCGGGCGCCAACGGCCGCCTGGCACCCGGCGACGTCCGCGCCGCCGCCAGCCTCTTCCACGCCTCCCGCGTGGTCTCCACGCAGTTGGAGGTGCCGCTGGAGACGGTGGTGGAGGTCGTCCGGAGCCTGGCGCCGGGCAGCCGTTTCGTGCTGAACCCGTCGCCGCCGCTGCCGCTTCCCCGGGAGGTGCTGGACGCCTGCGACCCGCTGATCGTCAACGAGCACGAGGCGAAGGTCATCCTGGGTGACGCCTGTGTGAGCGACCGCCCCGAGGACTGGGCCCGCATCCTGCTGGCCAAGGGGCCGCGCTCGGTGGTCGTCACGCTGGGCGCGGAGGGTGCGCTGGTGGCGTCGGGGGCGGAGGTGTCCCGGGTGCCGTCCGTGAAGGTGGACGCCGTGGACACGACGGGCGCGGGCGACGCGTTCACGGCGGCGCTGGCCTGGCGGCTGGGCACCGGCGCCTCGCTGGCCCAGGCCGCGGCCTACGCGGCACGGGTGGGAGCGGCGGCGGTGACCAGGGCGGGCGCGCAGGCGTCGTACCCGACGGCGGCGGAGGTCGACGCGCTGTGAGGGGGGCGAAGCGGTGAAGAAGGCCGGGATACTCAACCGCCACCTCGCGGGCGCCCTCGCCGAACTCGGCCACGGCGACGGGGTCCTGGTGTGCGACGCGGGGATGCCGATCCCGTCCGGTCCGCGCGTCGTCGACCTCGCCTTCCGCGCGGGCGTGCCCTCCTTCGCCGAGGTGCTGGACGGGCTGCTCGACGAGCTGGTGGTCGAGGGCGCGACGGCGGCGGAGGAGGTCCGCGCCGCCAACGCGGAGGCCGCCGCGCTGCTCGACG
>MUMD01000205.1 GCA_002155895.1 Streptomyces rochei | reverse complement strand
CAACCGCCGGAGGCACCCGCACCGGCATCCACCCCCCACCGACACACGAGAGGCAGACCGACGTGCACGACGACGACCTCCTCGCTCGGGCCAAGGCATGGCTGGCCGAGGACCCCGACGCGGACACCCGCGCCGAACTCGCCACGCTCATCGACACCGAGGACCGCGCGGAGCTGACCGCCCGCTTCTCCGGCACCCTCCAGTTCGGCACCGCCGGCCTGCGCGGCGAACTCGGCGCCGGCCCGATGCGCATGAACCGCGCCGTCGTCATCCGCGCCGCCGCCGGCCTCGCCGAGTTCGACGCGCGCTACACCCAGGACGGCGACGGGGTGCACGGCGCCCGGGCCATGGCGGCGGCGCTGGCCCGCGCCCTCGGCGGCGGCGACGTGTCCGCCTGTGTGACCGCCGCCCTCGCCGAGTTGCCGCCGGAGACGGAGATCGGACGCAACGCCCGCCAGGCACTGGCCCTCGCGGCCGACGCGGAGAGCACCTTCGCCCTGGTCCCGCTGCTGGAGCACCAGATCGTCGACCACGTCTACAGCTACGGCATCGCCGCCGCCGAGACCGTCCCGGTCGCCCTCGCCCTGGCCACCGCCGCCGGGGGCCGCATCGCGGAGGCGGTGCCGGCGGCGGCCTGCCTCTCCCGGGTCGCGGACTCCGCCCCCGCGCTGGCCGGCGCTCTCACCGGCGCGCTGGGCGGCGGCGCGGCGATCCCCGCCTCCTGGCGCGAGACGTGCCGGACGCTCTCCGGCTGCGCGCTTCCCCGGCTCACCGGCACCGACCTGGTCGAACTCGCCGGACTCCTGCACGCCACGCACCGGCCCCGACCGGAAGGACCTGACCGGACATGAGGGACGACATGACGACAGCCACCGCACCCCCCGGCGGGGACACGACGACGCCGCTGGACGAACGCGTCACCGGCGCCCTCGTCGGCGCGGCCGTCGGCGACGCGCTCGGCGGCCCCGTCGAGGGCTATTCCCCCGAGCAGATCCTCGAACGCCACGGCGGCCGCGTGCACGGCATCGTCGGCCCCTGGAACGGCGACGCCTGGCGCACCGCGCGCCCCCTCGCGCCGTACCACAAGGGCGACGGCCACGTCACCGACGACACTCTGATGACCCACGCGCTGGTCCGGGTGTACGACACGGTCCGCGACCACCTCGACGCGTACGCGGTCGCGGAGCACCTCGTCCCGGACCTGATGACCCGTACCCGCTGGATCCCGGAGCTGGAGGCCGAGGCGCTCCCCCTCCAGCGGGTCTTCCTCGCGGAGAAGTGGCTGGCGGCCCGGCTCCACTACGGCCACGTCGACCCGCGCGAGGCGGGCACCGGCAACATCGTCAACTGCGGTGCCGCGATGTACATGGCCCCGGTCGGCCTGGTCAACGCCGCCAACCCCGCCGCCGCCTACGCCGAGGCGCTGGACGTCGCGGGCGCGCACCAGTCGTCGTACGGCCGTGAGGCGGCCGGGGTCCTGGCGGCCGCCGTCGCCGCGGCGTGCACGCCCGGGGCGACGCCGGACTCGGTGGTGGCCGCCGCTCTCGCACTGGCGAAGGACGGCACCCGGGCGGCGATCGAGGCCGTCTGCGAAGCGGCGGCGCGCTGCTCGGACTTCGAGTCGGCCCTCGGACCGCTGCGGGAGGCGGTCGCCCCCTACGACACGGTGGGTCCCGACTACCGCGCGCCCTCGCTCGGTGCCCGCCGCCCCTCCCGGCTGCACGCGATCGAGGAACTGCCCGTCGCGCTCGGCATGCTGCTCGTCTCCGGCGGCGACTTCCGGCACGCGGTCCTCGGCGCGGTGAACTACGGCCGCGACTGCGACTCCATCGCCACGATGGCGGGCGCGCTGGCCGGCGCGCTGGGCTCGCCGGTGCCCGAGGACTGGGCGAAGGCGGTCGCGGAGGCGAGCCGGCTGGACCTGTGGGCGCCGGCGGCGACGCTCACCGCGGTCGCGCGGGAGGTCTTCGCGCGCGATGTGCGGCGGCGCCGCGCTCACGAGGAGGCGTTCGCCGCGATCGGAGGCGCGGGATGCTCCGGCTGACCTGGGTCCAGCCCGAGGACCTGATCGGGCACGAGCTGCGCCAGGCGCGGCTGGACGGCCGCAACGCGTCGGCGGTCGCGGCCCGCTGGCGGGCGGCGGGCGGCCACGAGGCCCCGCCCCGGGCAGGCGCCTCCACCGGGCCGGCCTCCCCTTACCTCCGCCTCCTGGCGAGAGACCTCCTGGACGAACTCGCCGACCTGCCGAGCCCCATGGCGGAGACCGAGCCGACGGACCTCGGCCGGATCAGGGCACTGTGCCCCCACTGGCCGTCCCCCGGCCCCTCCACCGCGCCCGTGTCCCCGGCCCGTCTGGAAGCCGCCTGGCTCGGCCGGGCCGCGGGCTGCCTGCTGGGCAAACCGGTCGAGAAGCTGCCCCTGACCGGCATCCGCCTCCTCGGCCGGGCCGCCGGCAACTGGCCCCCGACCGGCTACTTCACCGCCCGGGGCGTCCCCGCGGACCTCCTCGCCGCCCATCCCTGGAACCGCCGTTCGGCACGCACGTCCCTGGCCGAGCACATCGACGGGATGCCCGAGGACGACGACCTCAACTACCCCCTCCTCAACCTGCGGCTCCTGCAACGCCACGGCCGGGCCTTCACCACCGCCGACGTGGCCCGCCTCTGGCTCGACGAACTCCCCGCCGGCCGCGCCTTCACCGCCGAACGCGTCGCCTACCGCAATCTGCTCTGCGGCCTCGAACCCCCGCTCACCGCCCGCCACCGCAACCCGTTCCGCGAGTGGATCGGCGCCCTGATCCGCGCCGACGTGCACGGCTGGACCAACCCCGGCGACCCGGCCGCCGCCGCCGAGCAGGCCCACCGGGACGCCGTCCTCACCCATACGGCCAACGGCGTCTACGCGGCGATGTTCACGGCGGCCGTCCTCGCCACCGCCGCGACCGGCGCCCACGACGTCCACGCCTGTCTGCGCACCGGTCTCGCGGTCGTACCGCCCGCCTCCCGCCTCGCCGGGGCCGTCCGGGACGCGATCCGCCTCGCCGGGACCCACCGCGACTTCGACACGGTCGTGGACGCCCTGCACGCCCGCCACTGGCCCGCCCACCACTGGGTGCACGCGGTCCCCAACACCGCGCTGATCGCCGCCGCCCTCACCCACGCGGACGGCGACTTCACCGGCTCGGTCTCCCGCGCGGTGTCGGGCGGCTGGGACACCGACTCCAACGGCGCCACCGCCGGCAGCGTCGCCGGGCTCCTCGCCGGCTCCCCCGCCGCGCTGCCCGAGCACTGGACGGCCCCGCTGAAGAACCGTCTGGCCACCTCGGTCGGCGACTTCGACGGCATCGGCTTCGACACCCTCGCCCACCTCACCCACACGGAGGCCACCCGCCCATGCCC
>MUMD01000204.1:445-8463 GCA_002155895.1 Streptomyces rochei | reverse complement strand
TCCCCACCCCGTAACCTGGCCCCCGTGGCAGAACCAAGGGACGTAGTCCGCATCCCGGATGCGAAGGTCGCCCTGTCGACCGCCTCCGTCTACCCGGAGTCGACGGCGACGGCCTTCGAGATCGCCGCGCGCCTCGGCTACGACGGCGTGGAGGTCATGGTCTGGACCGACCCGGTCAGTCAGGACATCGACGCCCTGCGCCGGCTCAGCGACTACCACCACATGCCTATCCTGGCCGTGCACGCCCCGTGCCTGCTCATCACCCAGCGGGTCTGGTCCACCGACCCCTGGGTCAAGCTCCAGCGCGCCCGCGCCGCCGCCGAGAAGCTCGGCGCGAGCACGGTGGTCGTGCACCCCCCGTTCCGCTGGCAGCGCCAGTACGCCCGGGACTTCGTGAACGGCGTCTGGCGGATGGCGGACGAGACGGACGTACGGTTCGCCGTCGAGAACATGTACCCCTGGCGCTACCGCGACCGCGAGATGCAGGCGTACGCCCCCGACTGGGACGTGACGAAGGACGACTACCGCCACTTCACGATCGACCTCAGCCACGCCGCGACCTCCCGCACCGACGCCCTCGCCATGGTCGAGCGCATGGGCGACCGCCTCGGCCACGTCCACCTCGCCGACGGCAAGGGCTCCGCCAAGGACGAGCACCTGGTCCCCGGCCGCGGCAACATGCCCTGCGCCGAGGTGCTGGAGAGCCTCGCGCACACCGGCTTCGACGGCCACGTCGTCATCGAGGTCAACACCCGTCGCGCGATGTCCAGCGCCGAACGTGAGGCCGACCTCGCCGAGGCGCTGGCCTTCACCCGCCTGCACCTGGCGTCGTCGTCGGCGGCGAAGGCGCGGGGGCGGTGACCGGTACCCCGGAGGGGACCCGCCGCCGCGGCCGGCCCCCGGGCGCGGAGTCCGCCGGCACCCGGGCCCGCATCCTCACCGCCGCCCGCGAGGAGTTCTCCGAGCGCGGTTACGAGAAGACCTCGGTACGCGGCATCGGCAAGGCGGCGGGCGTCGACGCCGCGCTGGTGCACCACTACTTCGGCACCAAGGAACAGATCTTCGAGGCGGCCATCGAGGTCGCCTTCGCACCCGCCCTCCAGGCCCCGGACGCGATCGGCGACGGCCCCCTCGACGACGTCGGCGAGCGGCTGACCAGGTTCATCATCGGCGTGTGGGAGAACCCGTCCACCCGCAAGCCGGTGCTGGCCATCGTCCGCTCCGCCGTGAACAACGAGACCGCCGCCGCCGTCTTCCGCCGGCTGATCGCCGCCCAGGTGATGCGCCGCGTCGCCGCCCGGCTGGAGCGGCCCGACGCGGAGCTGCGCGTCGAACTGGCGGCGGCGCAGCTGGTGGGCTGTGCGATGCTCCGCTACGTGATCAAGGTGGAGCCGCTGGCCTCGGCCGACCCGGAGGAGCTGGTCGCCCGCCTGGCACCGGTCGTACAAGGCCATCTCACCGGCCCCTGAGGTCACTCCCGGCACCCGCCGGGGCAGCCGCCGGCGAGACGGGCATCCCGCATTCCGGACACCCCGTCCCGACCCCTGGAAGACGGGCGTACGCTCGACGGCAGTCATAACTCTCCGAAGGAGCGAGCGACGATGCCCGAACTGAGGTCCCGCACTGTCACCCACGGCCGCAACATGGCGGGCGCCCGCGCCCTTATGCGTGCCTCCGGTGTACCCGGCGCGGACATCGGGCGGAAGCCGATCATCGCCGTCGCCAACAGCTTCACGGAGTTCGTGCCGGGCCACACCCACCTCGCCCCCGTCGGCCGGATCGTCAGCGAGGCGGTCGTCGCGGCCGGCGGCATCCCGCGCGAGTTCAACACCATCGCCGTGGACGACGGCATCGCCATGGGCCACGGCGGCATGCTCTACTCCCTCCCCTCCCGCGACCTGATCGCGGACAGCGTGGAGTACATGGTCGAGGCCCACTGCGCCGACGCCCTGATCTGCATCTCCAACTGCGACAAGATCACCCCGGGCATGCTCAACGCGGCGCTGCGCCTGAACATCCCGACGGTCTTCGTCTCCGGCGGCCCGATGGAGTCCGGCCGCGCCACCCTGGTCGACGGCACGGTCCGCACCCTGGACCTGGTCGACGCGATGTCGGAGGCGGTCAACGAGAAGATCTCCGACGAGGACATCCTCCGCATCGAGGAGAACGCCTGTCCGACCTGCGGCTCCTGCTCCGGCATGTTCACCGCCAACTCGATGAACTGCCTCACCGAGGCCATCGGGCTCTCCCTCCCCGGCAACGGCTCGGTCCTCGCCACCCACACCGCCCGCAAGGCGCTCTACGAGAACGCCGCCCGCACGGTGCTGGACCTGACCCGCCGCTACTACGAGCAGGACGACGACTCGGTCCTGCCCCGCAACATCGCCACCCCCGCGGCCTTCGAGAACGCCATGGCGCTCGACATCGCGATGGGCGGCTCCACCAACACGATCCTGCACCTGCTGGCCGCCGCCCAGGAGGCGGAGGTCGCCTACGGCCTCACCGAGATGGACGCCCTCTCGCGCCGCGTCCCGTGCCTCGCCAAGGTCGCGCCGAACGTCGCCAAGGACCGCACGTACTACATGGAGGACGTGCACCGCGCGGGCGGCATCCCCGCCCTCCTCGGCGAACTGCACCGCGGTGGGCTGCTCAACGAGGACGTGCACTCCGTCCACAGCCCGTCCCTGGCCGACTGGCTGAAGACCTGGGACATCCGCGGCGGCTCGCCCTCCCAGGAGGCCGTCGAGCTGTGGCACGCGGCCCCCGGCTGCGTCCGCTCCGCCGAGGCATTCTCCCAGTCCGAGCGCTGGGACTCCCTGGACGACGACGCCGAGAACGGCTGCATCCGCTCCGTCGAGCACGCCTACTCCAAGGACGGCGGCCTCGCCGTCCTGCGCGGCAACCTCGCCGTCGACGGCTGCGTCGTCAAGACCGCCGGCGTCGACGAGTCGATCTGGACCTTCGAGGGCCCGGCCGTCGTCTGCGAGTCGCAGGAGGAGGCCGTGCAGAAGATCCTCACCCAGCAGGTCAAGGAGGGCGACGTCGTCGTCATCCGCTACGAGGGTCCCAAGGGCGGCCCCGGCATGCAGGAGATGCTCTACCCGACCTCGTACCTGAAGGGGCGCGGCCTCGGAAAGGCCTGCGCGCTGGTCACCGACGGCCGCTTCTCCGGCGGCACGTCCGGCCTCTCCATCGGCCACGCCTCGCCCGAGGCGGCGGCCGGCGGCACCATCGCCCTCGTCGAGGACGGCGACCGCATCCGCATCGACATCCCGAACCGCTCCATCGAGCTGCTCGTGGACGACGCCGAGCTGACCCGCCGCGAGCAGGCGCTGGGCGGCCGGTACGCCCCGAAGAACCGCGACCGCAAGGTCTCCGCGGCCCTGAAGGCGTACGCCGCGATGGCGACCAGCGCCGACAAGGGCGCCGTGCGCGACGTGAGCAAGCTGGGCTGAGGCCCACCGGGGGACCCGGGACCCGGCCGCCTACCAGGCCCCCGGGTCCCGCCCCGCCACCCCGAACACCGTCCCGTCCGGCGCCCCGGCGTACACGTACCCGCCCGCGAGCAGCGGGGCCGGCAGGGACGCGGGCACCTTGTCGGAGTCGGGGCCGAGCCGGGGCCGGGTCTGCCCGAGGAGCCTGCCCGCGCGGGCGTCCACACCGAGGAGCCGCCCGTCGGGCGCGGTGACGTACACGTGCCGACCGTCGGAGACCGGCGTCGAGCCCCGGCTCACACCCGTCTCCAGCCGCCACGCCTGCTTCCCCGCCGCCATGTCGGCGGCCACCAGCGAGCCGCCCGCGCCCATGAGGTACACCATGTCCCCGTGCACCCCGGCCTGGGCCTGCTCCACCGGGATCGGCAGCACCACCCGCCGGGTCGCCCCGGTGGCGGGCGTGTAGCGGACCACGCTCCTGACGTCGCCGTAGGTCGCCCCTTCGGCGACGAGGAACACGGAACCGTCCGCGGCCCCCACGGGCTTCAGCGCCCCCGCCAGCTCCGTGTCCCAGCGCACGTCCCCGCTCGCCGGGTCCACCGCGGTGACCCGGGTCCGCCGTCCGTCCGCGCTCGGGCTCGTCGCGTACGCCGCCGGCCGCCGCTCCCCGGCGAACGAGGTGAAGTACGGCACCGCCTGCCCGGGAATCCGGCGCGCCCACTTCGTACGCCCCGTGGCGCTGTCGACGCCGGTGACCATGCCGTCGGCCCGGGTGAGCAGAAGCATGTCGCCGACGGTACGCAGTCCGTCGTACGCGGGCATCTCCTCCTGCCACGCGGGCTCACCGGTGGCGGGGTCGAGCGCCTCCAGCGGGCCCAGCAGGCCGACCTCGGGCTGCACGAGCCCGCCCGACACGACCGGCGGTTCGTCGCGCACGGCCTCCTCGACGGGGTGCCGCCACAGGGTGCCACCGTCGGCCGGGTCGAGGGCGAAGACCAGACCGGGCCGCGCGCACAGCAGTCGCCGGGCCGCGTACGAGCACTGCGGCATCCCGCCGCCGCTCGCCGCGGGCACCACCTCCCACGCCCCGAACCCGCCCGACGCACTCCGCGCGGTGGGCGTGCCCGCGGGCTCGGCACCGCCGAACGAGTGCACGGCCACGAGGCTCCCGGTCACCGCGAGCCCCACCGCCCCGGCGACGAGCGCCGACCGCTTCCCCAGCCGCCGCGCGACCCGCCCGGACCGTCCGGACCGCGCGACCTGCCCGGACCGCTCGGACGGGTCCGACGGGTCCGACGGGTCCGACTGTCCGGACGGTTCGACGGGAGCCCCAGGGGCGGATTCCGGACCGGCCTCCCGCGGGGTCTCGGTCCGTTCCCGCTGTGCCGGTATGAACACCTGGGTGTCGTACGCCGCCGCCGCCGACCGCAGCTCCCGCATCAGCTCGTCCGGCGTGGGCCGGTCGCCGGGCTCCTTGGCGAGGCACCGCAGCACCAGCGGCGCGAGCGTCTCCGGTACGCCGGTCAGGTCCGGTTCGTCGTGCACGACCTGGTAGGCGACGACGTACGGGCTGTCCGAGTCGAACGGCCCACGCCCGGTCGCCGCGTGCACCATGAGCGACCCGAGCGCGAACACGTCTGCCGCGGGCCCCACTTCCCGGGGCCGCCGGAACTGCTCGGGCGCCATGAACGGCGGCGTGCCGATCAGCTTCCCCGTCTCCGTGCGCAACTCGCTGTCCTTCGGCCGGGAGATGCCGAAGTCGATGACCTTCGGCCCGTCCTCGGCGAGCAGCACGTTGCTCGGCTTCAGGTCCCGGTGCACGACCCCCACCCGGTGGATGTCGCGCAGCGCCTCCGCGAGCCCGGCCATCAGCCGGCGCAACTGGTCGGGCTCCATGGGGCCGTTCCGCTTCACCTGCTCGGAGAGCGTCGGGCCGGGGATGTACAGCGTGGCCATCCAGGGTCGCCCGGCATCCGGATCGGCATCGACGACCGGCGCCGTGAAGGCCCCGCTCACCCGCCGCGCCGCGGCCACCTCCTGCCGGAAGCGCCCCCGGAACTCGGAGTCCCTGGCGTACGAGGCGTGCACCACCTTCACCGCGACCCGCATCCCGGAGGTGCTCCGGGCCAGGTGCACGACGCCCATGCCGCCCGAGCCGAGACGGGACTCCAGGCGGTAGTGACCGGCGTACTCCGGAAGTTCCGCTTCCGCGCCCGCTCCGGCGTTCGGCTGCGGCGCCATGGAACCACCCCCGTGCTGTTCGTTCGCGCGCGCGACGCTCGGAGCCTAGTCGATGGTGCGGACGGGGCCGAGGAGGCTTGCTAGCCTCCGCGTGCGAGTTGCGAACTGGTGTTTCGTAGCTTGTTCCAGGGGAATCAAGGTGACCCCACGAGACGCGTGGGGTGAACGGGGGAGGTTTTCCATGTCTGTCGACCAGCTCACGGACGCCGCGGGCGAGGACGAGAACACGATCGCGCAGGCCGTCACCACGACCGCCGCTGCCGCCGGCTCCTACCCGGTGGCGCCCGGTTACCGGTTGAACGTGCGCAGCGGTCCCGGCACCGGCTACGCCGTCGTGCGGGTCCTGCCCGAGGGGTCGAGGGTCCAGATCATCTGCCAGACGTCGGGCACCCGGGTCTCGGGCCCGTACGGCACGTCGAGCGTCTGGGACAACATCGGCAGCGGCCAGTACGTCTCCGACGCGTACGTCCGCACCGGCAGCGACGGCTATGTGGCCCCGCGCTGCTGACCTTGTAACAGGGCTGTCCTGAGGGCGTATTAGGAGGTTGCCGAGAGGAACGGCGTGCCGGGTCGAACGGGTCTTGGTGGTCAGCAACGCCCGCTCGCACCGATGGGTACGGGCGGACCGGCACGCCAACCGACTCTGAGGTAGACAACGATGCGCGTTCACAAGCTGACCATCGCCGCCATGGCCCTCGCCGCCGGTCTCTCGCTCACGGCCTGCCAGAACGACGACGACGGCACCGACCGGGGCGCCGCCCCGCCGGCCGCGTCCGCCGCCTCCTCGACCGGCGGCTCCGGCTCGACCGGCTCCGACCAGCAGGGCGGCACGGACGCCGACGGGAAGAGCCCCGCCGGCACCGGCGGCGGCGACGGCACGACCGCCACGGGCGGCTCCGGCGGCTCCAGCGGCTCCGGCGAGAACGGCAAGGCCGCCAAGTGCCGCACCGACGAGCTGGAGATCACCGCGATCGACGCCACGGTCGGCGGCGACGACCGGGGCACGGTCGCGGTGGACCTGAAGAACGGCGGCGGCCGGGACTGCTCCCTCGCGGGCCACGCGGGCGTCGACCTGAAGACGGACTCCGGCACCCTGTCCGCCGAGCGCACGGGCGAGCCGGCCCCCTCGGTGGTGCTGAAGGACGGGGAGCGGATCACCTTCGGCATCACCTACCCGATCAACGACTCGGGCGGCTCCGGCGTCCGCATCACGGGGCTCGTGGTGACCCCGCCGGACGAGACCAAGTCGGTCACCCTCGACTGGCCGGGTGGCGCCACGCTGCCCGTCACGGACGGCTCCGGCACCCCGGTGCAGGTCGGCCCGCTCGGCAGCGCCGGCCAGGGCGGCTGACGCACTCCGGCTCCCAGGAGCCCCGTCCGGTGTGCCGGGCCCGCCCGGGGCCCGCGCCGCACCGGCGCCATAATCGACCCGTGAGCGCAGAGAACGGCAAGACCGGCAGCCCGGACACCCCCGCGGGTCCCCGCCCCGAACCCCTCCGGTTCTACGGCACGACCTGGGTGCACCACGACAACGGCTACACCGCCCGCCGGATCGGCCTCGCCGTCGGCTCCCTGGCCGCGGCGGCCGCCGCCTGCTTCGTCCTCCGCATCGCCTACCAGGGCCTCCAGATCGCCGACATCGGCAGCTTCGTCTCGCTGCTGATGATCGTGATGTTCGCGATCTGCAGCGCCCTGGCCTTCCGCCACACCTGGTCCGCCTTCGGCACCCGCCCCGACCCCGACCGCCAGTCCTCCCTGCGCGGTCTGCTGGCCATCGGCTTCGTCGGCTCGCTCCTCGCCTACTTCTTCCGCACCCTCACCGAGGCCCCCGGCGAGAAACTGCACCGCGCCGAGTACGAGAAGGCCCGCGAGGAGTACGAGAAGCGCACCACCCGCCGCTCGGGCAACCCGTCGAAGAAGCGCCGCCGCCGCTAGCGAGGAACCGCCCCGCTCCCCACCGCGCCCCGGGTCACCATGGCCGTATGACGACACACGGCGCCATCCCACCGTCGGCGCGGTCCGCCGCCCACACCGCCCGGGCCCACTCCTTCAACTCGGCCGCGGCCCAGTACGCCGCCAACCGCCCCTCCTACCCGCCCGCCCTCTTCGACGCCCTGGAGGAGCACGCGGGCCGCCCCCTGGCCGGCTCCCGCGCCGTGGACGTCGGCGCCGGTACGGGCATCGCCACCGCCCGCCTGCACGCGCGCGGCGCCGACGTGATCGCCGTCGAACCCGGCGCCGGCATGGCCGTCGAGTTCCGCCGCGCACTGCCCGGCGTGCCGATCGTCCGGGGCGACGGCAACGCCCTGCCCCTCGCCGACCACAGCGCCGACTTCCTCACCT
>MUMD01000204.1:0-386 GCA_002155895.1 Streptomyces rochei | reverse complement strand
CCCGTCGACACCCACCTGGCCAACCTCACCAGCCACTCCGTCTTCCTGACCGACACCGCCGAACGCCGCGCGGCCTTCCTGGCCGACGAGCGCCGGCACCTCCTGGCCGCCTTCCCGGACGGAGTCGTCGAGGAGACGTACGTCGTCGTCCTGCTGCTCGCCAGGACGCCCGTGACCGCTTGACGGCACCTGGGACCGGGAGGAGTATTCATCACATGATGAATTACTCCTCCGTCCCACCCCCCGACGAAGCCGGAGCACCGGGCAACGAGCCCGCACCACCAGGCGCATCCGCCGCTTCCGCACCACCCACCGCAGACGCCACCGCAGACGCCACCGCACCCGCAGTGGCCGCAGAACGAGGCGGCACCCCCGCAGGCCCCGCC
>MUMD01000203.1 GCA_002155895.1 Streptomyces rochei | reverse complement strand
TCACTCGACCAGCTGGTCGAGACGGCCACGGACGACGTCGTCTCCAGCCCGATGATCGACGGGGCCCGCGGCCTGATGCGGTGGTCCCTGAAGGCCGAGCCCGGCATGTCGGTCGTACGCCAGCGCATGACCGAGCCGCCGCCGGAGAGTCCCGCTCGCATGCGGGCCCACCCGGGGCGCGAATGGCTGGTCGTCCTGTCCGGCACCGCGATCCTGCTGCTGGGCGACCGGCGCTTCCGGGTCGAGACCAACCAGGCCGCGGAGTTCCCCACGATGCTGCCGCACGCCATCGGCAGGGCCGAAGGCGGTCCGTGCGAGATCCTCGGCATCTTCGACCGCGACGCCCGGCGCGGCCACCAGCGCGGCGGGGACGCCGAAGGGAGGATCCGCCCGGCCCCGTGATCGCCGCTTGCGCGTCACGCGAGGTGAACGGGCATCGTCTTGCTTGCCGGGCAACACCTCGGGCGCAGGACGCATGCGCCCGCTTAGCGTGCGGGCATGGACCACGCACATCCGCGTCCGACCCACCCGACGCACCCCAGCGCACAGCCGGACCGTCCCGCGCACTCCGATCACGGCACACGCCCGGAGCACGCCGCTCACCATGACCACCCGCAGGGGGCCGGCCACGACACGACCGGCCACGATTCGGCCGATCACGCCGAGATCCTCGACCTGGACGCCGAGGTGCTCGACGCTCCCCTCGCGACCATCACCGCCGGGCTCCCGCTCACCTCCGCGCCGCGCCACATCGTGGACCTGGGCTGCGGCACCGGCGCCGGCACCCTGGCCCTGCTCAGGCGGTTCCCCGGCGCCGAGGTGACAGCCGTGGACTCCTCGGCCGCCCATCTGCGCCGGCTGCGGGAGAAGGCCGAGGCACAGGGGGCCGCCGACCGCGTCCGCTTGGTCCGCACCGACCTCGACGCGCGCACCTGGCCGGGACTCGGCGCTCCGGAGCTGGTCTGGGCGTCGGCGTCCCTGCACCACATGGCCGATCCCGCCGACACGCTGCGCCGGGTGCACGACCTGGTGGTGCCGGGCGGGCTGTTCGCCGTCGTGGAGCTGGACGGATTCCCACGGTTCCTGCCCGGGGACGCCCCGGCGGAGGCACCCGGCCTGGAGGACCGCTGCCACGCCGCGCTCGACCGCCGGCACGCCGGGCAGGTGCCGCACCGAGGAGCCGACTGGGGTCCGCTGCTGGAGGCTGCCGGCTTCACCGTCGAGGACCGGCGCACCGTCGCGGTCGCCCTCGGCCCCGAGGACGCCGGCCCGGCGGTGGGGCGTTACGCGCTGGCGAGTCTGCGCCGCGTGCGCGAGGGCGCCGCCCACGCCCTGTCGGTCACGGATCTGACCGCCCTCGACCGGCTCCTGGACACGGACGGTCCGCACAGCGTGCTGCGCCGCGGTGATCTGGCCGTCCGCACCGAACGCACCGTGTGGGCCGCGCGCCGCACCTGACCGGGCCCGCCCGGCGGGCGGTGCTGCGGTGCGGACCGCCCCACGGCGGTCACACACCCTGGCGGTCACGCACCCAGGCGGTCCTGCCGAGCGCCTGCGGGCTGCGGTCCGTCCCGCGCCCGCGGGCGGACGAATCGACAGCGCGCCGCCGGCCGACGAGGATGTCGGCCACCGGTCCGTCCGTCCACCGGGCCGCCGTCGGCCGAGCAGAGGAGTGAGCGATGAGCGATCGACCGGGCAGGGTGGTCAGCGACATCACGGTCTCGGTCGACGGGTACGCGGCCGGTCTCCACCAGACGGAGGAGCGCCCCTTCGGCGATGACGGCGGCGACGGCTCGGGGGCCGGGCTGCACGCCTGGATGTTCGACACCCCCGACGAGAACCGGGTCGAGGTCCAGCGGCTGGCCGCGGCGAAGGCGTTCATCATGGGCCGCAACATGTTCGGCCCGGTGCGCGGCGAGTGGGACCGGCGGTGGAACGGCTGGTGGGGCGACGATCCCCCGTTCCACGCACCGGTGTTCGTGCTCACCCACCACGCGCGCGAGCCGCAGCCGATGGAGGGCGGCACCACGTTCCACTTCGTCACCGACGGGATCGAGGCGGCTCTGGAACGGGCCCGCGCGGCGGCCGGCGACGGCGACGTCCAGATCCAGGGCGGCGCCACCACCGTGAACCAGTACCTCGCAGCCGGTCTCGTCGACGAACTGCGGCTGCACATCGCGCCCGTCACGCTGGGCGCGGGCACCCGGCTGTTCGAGGGCGTGCCGCCCCTGCGGCTGGAACAGGTGGAGGCGCGGCCGGCGAGCCTGGTGACGCACGTGACCTACCGGGTCCGGGGTGTCCGGGGCGAGGCCCCGGAGCACGGGGCCGGGACCGGCTGACCGGCGAGGCGCGCGGGGGGCGCCGGCAACGACCCTCGGCCGGTCAGCCGATTGGCCGGTCGGCGGGTCAGCCGGTGAGGGCCTGGGTGATCTGCCGGGTGGTCTGTGCGGCCACCCTCGGGTCGTCCGCGGCGTAGGCCGTGTAGGCGTTGAGGCCCGTCGCCAGGGCCCAGCCGCGGCCCCGGGTCCAGGTGGCGTCGTCCACCCCGAGCGCGGTGCGGAAGGCGGCCCGCGGCGCGGCCGACATCAGGGTGAAGGCGATGATCAGGTCACGGGCCGGGTCGCCGATGCCGAGTTCGCCGAAGTCGATGACCGCGCTGAGGCGGCCGTCGGTGGTCAGCAGGTTGCCCGTGTGGAAGTCGCCGTGGAACCAGACCGGGGGCCGGTCCCAGTCGGGGGCGCCGAGCGCGGCGTTCCACAGGTCGGTCATGGCGGTGGCGTCGAACACGTCGGCGACCTGCGTGATGGCGGCGCGTGTCGCCCGGTCCCGGGCGGCCAGCGGTTCGCCGGTGAGGTCGGCGCGCGCGGCCGGCGTCGGGGCCCGGTCGGGTGCGAACCGCTGGAGTGCGGTCAGGAAGCCCGCCAGTTCGACCGCGGCGCCGGACGAGTCGCCCAAGGCGTGGACCGTGGCGGTGTCGCCGTCCAGCCAGCGGGTGACGGCCCATTCCCACGGATAGCCGAAGCCGGGTTCTCCCACGGCCACGGGCTCCGGGACCGCCAGGGGCAGGTGCGGGGCGAGCCGGGGCAGCCACTCGAAGTCCTTCCTGGCCTGTCCGAGGGCGTCGGCGTGGCGGGGCATCCGGACCGCGAGGTCGGCGCCCAGCCGGTGGATCACGTGGTCCGAGCCCGCCGGGTCGACGCGCCGCAGGGGCAGCCCGGCCCACTGCGGGAACTGCCGGTCGACCAGACGCCTCACCAGCGCGGTGGGGATCGAGGGCCGGTCCGGGTGTCCAGCGGTCAACGAAGACGCTCCTGGGGTCGGTCCGCCACGCGCGGTGTGCGTGTGCGGCGCGGTCGGGGCCCATGGAAGCGTGCCGCGCGCTCGCGCGTCGACCGCTTTTCGTCCCCCTCGCCCCGGAGTTCAGGTCGCACGGCCGTCCACGTACGTCGCCACCACCTCGATGTCCCCGATGCGCGAGGTGTCGACGCGCGTCGGGTCGTCGCCGAGCACGACGAGGTCCGCCCGCTTGCCCGGTGCGAGGCTGCCCAGGTCGTCCTCCCAGTGGCAGGCGTGGGCGCCGGCCAGGGTGTAGGCGTGCAGGGCCTCGGCGACGGTGACGCCCTCTTCGGGGCCGATCAGGAGGCCCGACTCGGAGGCGCGCTCGACCATGAACTGGACGGCGCGCAGCGGCGATCCGTCCGTGACGGGTCGGTCCGAGCTGCCCACCAGCGGGATGCCGTGGTCCAGGAACGCCCTGCCCCGGTAGAGCCAGGGGGCGCGCTCCTCACCCATGATCGCGGCGTAGTCGTCGCCGAAGTACCGCAGGAAGTTGGGTTGCACGACCGCGCGGACACCGAGCCGGGCGAAGCGCGGGAGCTGGTCGGGGCGGATCAGTCCGGCGTGCTCGACGCGGTGCCGGGCGTCGGGGCGCGGGCGCAGCCGCTGGGCGCGTTCGAGGGCGTCCAGGGCCACGTCGGCCGCCCGGTCACCGATGGCGTGCACGGCGAGCTGCCAGCCGGCGAGGTGTCCGTCCACGATCGTGTCGGTCAGAGCCTCCGGGTCGTCCTGCAACTGCCCGGCGTGGCCGAGACCTTCGTAGGGGGCGGTGAGCGCGGCGGTGCGGGCCATCATGCCGCCGTCGGTGAACACCTTCAGCGCGCCCACGGACAGCCGGTCGTCGCCGAACCCGGTACGCAGGCCCAGGTCGAGTGCCCGGGGGATGCCGTCGGTGTCGTGCGCGGCGACCGGGTGCAGGGTGTCCGCGGCCACCATGAGCTGCACGCGCAGCGGCAGCAGACCCCGGTCGCGCGCGAGTTGGTAGGCACCCAGCTCGACGGGGCTGTGGCCCAGGAGGGCACCGCCGACGCCCGCCTCGGCGCAGGCGGTGACCCCTTCGGCCAGGCAGGTGCGGGCGGCCCGCCCGATCGCCTCGGCCAGTTCCTCCTGGGCGTACGGCAGGCGCAGCGCCCGGGCGGCGCCCATGGCTCCCTCGGCGAGGAAGCCGTTCTCGTGCGGTGTGCCGGCGGGCAGCAGGTCCACGACGGCGGAGTTGACGACGCAGCCGTGCCCGGAGTCGTGCATCAGGTACAGCTTGTGCCCGTGGCTGACCTCGTCCAGTTCGGCGGCGGTCAAGTGGCGGCCCAGCACCCGCTGGTCGTACCCGGCGATGCTCACCCAGGCCCCGGGCGATCCCTTCTGGATGACGGCTTCGGCGACGCGGGCGAGGACGTCCTCGACCCTGGTGCATCCGGCGATGCTCGGGGTGCCCTGCTTGAGCCCGGTCCACGCCAGGTGGACGTGGGCGTCGACGAAGCCCGGCAGTACGGTGGCGCCCTGGAGGTCGACCACCTCGCGGGCGGGCAGGGAGGTGACGGCCTCGTCGAGCCCCACGATCCGGCCCCGCCAGACACCGAGGTCGTGGGCGACGGGACGGCTGGGGTCCATGGTGAGGAAGCGGGCGTTGGTCAGCCGGGCACAGAGCATCGGGCGTCAGGCGTCCGTGGCGCGGACGAGGGAACGGGGGCGCAGATCCGTCCAGTTGGCCTCGACGTACGCCAGGCAGGCGTCGCGGGAGTCCTCCCCGAACACGGTCGTCCATCCCCCCGGTACCCGGGCGAAGGACGGCCAGAGCGAGTGCTGGCCCTCGTCGTTGACGAGGACGAGGAAACGGCCGTCGGTGTCGTCGAAGGGGTTGGTGCTCATGCGCGTGGCCTCCCGGTGCATTAGGTTAGGCTCGCCTAAATCGTGATCGAGCTTAGCTTTGTCGCTTTCCGCTCCACAAGGAGACGTCGATGGCACTGGTGGGCGAAGGGGCCTTCACCGCGTACGGACTGCGCGGTGTGCCCGGCACCGACGGTTTCTGGGCGACCGCGAGCGCACCGGTGGCGGTGCCCGACGGCGACGGCTGGAGGACGCTGTTCCTGCGGCGCGGGTCCGAGGCGGCGAGCATCGACTTCGAGAGCTGGTCGACGCCGGTCCCGTTGCGGCGGTGGGGGGCGACGGACTGCTGGTACGCCGAGGTGCGGATGCCCGCACGGCTGCGGGTGACGTACCGCTTCGTCGTGGACGGCGCGACCTGTGCCGACCCGCTGAACCCGGTGGGCGCGGGCGGCGAGCGGTCCATCGCGGCGACTCCGGACGCCGAGGCCCAGCCGCACTGGCCGGACATCGCCCCCTCGGACGTCCTGCCGCTGCCCCGTACCCGGTTGCGCTGGGCCGGTGGGCGTCCCGGCGGGCGGCGTACCGTGCGGGTCCACCCGGTGGGCGGCGGCGGGCCGGTGGTGCTGCTGCTCGACGGGGACGACTGGCTGTACCTGCATCCGGCGGCGTCCGCCTTCGAGTCGGCGGTCGCCGGTGGTGACCTGCCGCCGGTCACCCTGGTGTTCCTGCCGGCCAAGGACCGCGTCGCGGAGTTCGGCTGCCGGCCCGAACTGTGGGAGGCGGTCCGGGACGACCTGCTGCCGCTGGTGGTGGAGTGCGGGGTGCCCGCGGACCCGGGAAGGCTGGTGGTCGCGGGGCAGAGCCTCGGCGGCCTGAGCGCCCTCTACGCGGCGCTGCGGTTCCCGGAGCTGGTGTCGCGGGTCGCCTGCCAGTCGGCGTCGTGCTGGTGGACGCCTGGCGCGGCGGACCTGGCCGACCCGCTGGGCGGTCCGGTCGGCGGCACCCTCGCCGAGCTGCTGCGACAAGGGCCGGATCTGTACGGAGCGCGGATCGCCTTCGACGTGGGAGAGCACGAGCGGCGGATGCTGCCGCACTGCGAGCTGGTGGAGAGCCTGACGGAGCGAGCCGGGGCGACGGTGCGGGTCACGCGGTCGCCGTCGGACCACGACCGGGCGGGATGGCGGCACGCGCTGCTCCGCGACGTCGCCTGGGCGCTGGACCGGCCCGGCGGCCGCCCGGCGGACTGACCACCGGGCGCCGAGGGGACGGGCGGTGCCGCGCCGGCCCTCGGGCGGGCGGCCTGGGCCACCCGCCCGGAGCGCGGGCCGTCCTCAGCTCTGCGGACGGCTGCCGTGGTTGGCGCCGTTCTTGCGGCGGGCCTTCTTCTTGCGACGTCGCTTCGAGGACATCGAAACCTCCCTGTTCCTTGCGTTGCGGACGTGGTGCACCGGATCGTCACCACCGGTGATCACAGAGCCCCTTTCCCACCGACGCGAACGCAAACACATGAAACGAAGGCAAACAGGTGGCGCCCGGCACCGCCTCCGGGGTCACCGGGCCACCGCCCGGCAGTAGCCCTCGTCGGTGGCCAGGAGGTTGCGGTGCGTGTCCTCGGCCGTGACGACGCCGTCGTCCAGGACGAGGACCCGGTCGGCGACGTCCAGGAGTGCGGGGCTGCTGGTGATCACGAGGGTGGTGCGGCCCCGGCGCAGCGCGGCGACGTTGCGCGCGATGAGCTGCTCGGTGACGGCGTCCACGGCCGTCGTCGGGTCGCGCAGCACGAGCACCTCGGTGTCGGCGGCGAGGGCCCGGGCCAGCGAGAGACGCTGGCGCTGTCCGCCGGAGAGGTTCGCGCCCCGGTCCCGGACGGGGTGGTCGAGGCCGTCCGGGTGCAACGCGACGACGTCGGTCAGCATGGACGCCTCGACGGCCTCGGTGACCGACCGGCCGGTGCCCGACGGGTCGATGTTGGTCCGCAGGGTGCCCGCGAAGATCTCCCCGTCGTACGGGTTGACCAGCAGGTGCTCGCGGACCGCCTCGACCGACAGGTCCGCCAGGTCCCGGCCTCCGACGCGCACCACCCCCTCGTAGGCGCCGGGCGGCACGCGCAGGGCGAGCACCGCCGCGAGGTCGGCCGCGGCGCGCGGCTGGTAGGCCGCGATCGCCACGAACTCCCCCGCCGCGACATGGAACTTCAGCTCACGCAGGACCCCGTGGCGCACGCAGTCGACCTCCAGCCCGCCGCCCGCGGCCGGCCGGCCGGACCCCGGGACCGTCACCGGCGGGGCGTTCAGCACCAGTGCCATCCGCCCGGCGGAGGCACGCGCGATCATCACGTACTTCGGCATCTCGGAGAACAGCTTGAGCGGTTCCATGATGAACTGCGCCAGCCCCACCGCCATGACGAGTTCGCCGATGGTGATCCGCCCCTCGAACGCCAGCCACCCGGCCGTGAGGGTCACGGCCGGGTGGCTGGCGTTCGAGGGGCGGATCACCATCGGCGAACTCGTCATGGCGGTGGGGCTG
Source organism: Streptomyces rochei (assembly GCA_002155895.1). Lineage (GTDB taxonomy): Bacteria > Actinomycetota > Actinomycetes > Streptomycetales > Streptomycetaceae > Streptomyces > Streptomyces rochei. Next base: position 36 of record MUMD01000203.1, on the reverse strand, counting down.
GCGCAGTTCATCATGGAACCGCTCAAGCTGTTCTCC
>MUMD01000202.1 GCA_002155895.1 Streptomyces rochei | reverse complement strand
TCACCACCACCGACGGCGGCGAGACGTTCCGCCAGGTGGCGCCGCCGTCGGTGGTGGTGAGGACGGTGCCCCGGGTGCCCGCCACCCAGGCGGTGTCGCGGCTGACGGCGGCGAGGCCCCGGAAGCGGACGTCGGACGCCCCGGCGGGGCCGGTGTCCTTCAGGTCCCAGTGCGGGCGCTGGTGCGCCTGCGCGGGTGCGGCCGTCAGCGCGGCGAGCGCCGCCGCGCACACCGCTCCCGCGACCGCCGTCCGGCCCGGGCGCCCACCGCCGCCCGTGCGGGCGGTGCCGTTCGCCGTGCGGACCGTACGTCGTCTGTTCCCCGAGCGCCTCATGGCGGGCGAAGCTAGCCCACCGCTCCCGTGCCGTCCAGAGGACCGGGAACGGCTCCCGCGCGGAGGCGGCGGTGGCCCAAGTGCCGTGCGTGGCACGCGAGGAGAGTCATGTCACTCCCGTGCATGAACGCGGTGACAGAGGTCACTCGCTCTGCGTGTGCACGGATTGGCTGATTCCGTCGTCTCTTCCAGTGCCCGGCCCCACCACCGTCCCCGCCCGTCCAGCCGTCACGAGGGAGCAAGGCGTTGTCCACCGTCATCGAACAGCCGGTCGAGGCGCGTCTCGTCGCCGCCGCGCCGCGTATGCCGAGCATTCCCGCCACGCTGCACTACGACCGCAGCGACCCGTTCGCCGTCCGCATGACCTTCCCGGCCCCGGCCACCCTCGAAGGCGTCGAGGTGTGCTGGACGTTCTCCCGCGAACTGCTCATCTCGGGCATGGAGGAGCCGGACGGCCACGGTGACGTGCGGGTGCGCCCGTACGGGTACGACCGCACTGTCCTGGAGTTCCACGCTCCGGAGGGCACCGCCGTGGTTCACGTCCGATCGGGCGAGCTGCGCCGCTTCCTCCGGGCGACCGGCGAGCTGGTGCCGGTCGGTCTCGAACACCTTCAGCTCGACCTGGACCACGACCTGGCCGAGCTGATGCGCGGCACCTGCTGAGGACGCGCCCCGGGGCCGCGGCCCCGGGCCGGCGGCGGGGCGTCCCCACCGCCGCCCGGCGCCTCAGCCGCCCGACGGCGCCACGGCGTCCGTCGCCTCGGCGCGCAGCGCGCCCCGCACCTCGATGAGGATCCTCCGCCGGCCGGGCGCCGCCGCGGCGCGCCCGGTCAGCTCCGCGATCCGGGCCTCCCGGTCCACGCCCGGCCCGGCGGTGCCGAGGGCCCGGGGTTCGGCGGCGGCCGCCAGTACGGCCACGGCCGCGTCCCGCTCGGAGATCTCGTCGGCCGGGACCGCGCCCTCCAGGACGGAACGCGTCCGCTCGCGCAGCGCCCGCGCCGCCGCCGGCCGCTCGAGGACGTACTCCACGGACGGGAAGAGGCCGAGGACCCGCTTCTTCTCGGCGCGCAGTTGGCCCTCGGCCACCAGCTGCTCCCGGACGGCGTCGAAGGTGACCCGGGCGTAGCGCCGCACCCAGGTGCGCCACCGGTGCGGCATGGACTCGCGGACGAGATCCAGCAGCCCGTCCAGGACGGCGTCCCCGGTGCGCGCGTCGGGGTCGGCCGGGACGGCCACGCCGTCGTCGTCGACGAGCAGGCCGCGCCGGGCCAGCTCGGTGAGCGCGCCCGCGCGGACCAGGTGGTGGACCCGGGCGCTGTCGGTCGCGCCGGGCCGCGCGGGGTCCCACGCCAGCAGGCAGAGCCGGGCCGGCGGTGAGAGCGGGCCGTTGGGCACGGTGCCTCCTCGGGGCCGTGGGACCGGGACCGTCCGTAAATCGCGTTGACAGTCCGAGTGGTCCCTCCTACGGTTTACATCGCTTCTGTTGCCGCCGATCGGAGAAGGACATTGCTCGTCTGAGGTCCTGAGACACCGCGTCACACACGTCCACGCAGGTCACGTGTGTACGCCGCGTGCGACCTCGGCGTTCGAGCCGTCCCTTGCGGAACAGGGCCTTCTGGGTGCCCGTGCCCCGCGCCTCCCGGGACCTCCTTCCCTCGCCCGACGGCGGTCGCCGCCCGCGGTGTCTCGATACGCGTTTGCCCCTGACCGCTTCGAGCAACCGCGGAGACCCGTATGTCACTTTTGATCACCTGTACGTCCCTCTCCTTCGCCTGGTCCGACGGCACCCCCGTCTTCGAAGGACTGGACACCTCCTTCGGCCCCGGCCGCACCGGCCTGGTCGGCGTCAACGGGTCGGGGAAGTCGACCCTGTTGAAGCTGATCGCCGGGCGGCTCTCCCCGACCGACGGCACCGTCCGGGTGGCCGGCGAGGTCGGCTACCTGCCGCAGAACGTCACGCTCGACACCGCGCTCCGGGTCGACGAGGCGCTCGGCATCGCCGGGCGGCGGGCCGCGCTGCACGCCATCGAGGCCGGTGACGTGGCCGAGGAGCACTTCGAGACCGTCGGCGACGACTGGGACGTCGAGGAACGCGCCCTCGCCACGCTCGGCCAACTCGGCCTGGGCCACGTGGGTCTCGACCGCACCGTCGGCGAGGTCTCGGGCGGCGAGTCGGTGCTGCTGCGGCTGGCCGCGCTGCTGCTGCGCCGGCCCGACGTCCTGCTCCTGGACGAGCCCACCAACAACCTCGACCTGTACGCGCGCCGACGGCTGTACACCGCCGTCGAGTCCTGGCCGGGGGTCCTGGTCGTGGTCAGCCACGACCGGGAGCTTCTGGACCTCGTCGACCAGATCGCCGACCTGCGCTCGGGAAGGATCACCTGGTACGGCGGCAACTTCTCGGCGTACGAGGAGGCGCTGGCCGTCGAGCAGGAGGCGGCCGAGCGGATGGTGCGCGTCGCCGAGTCCGATCTGCGCAAACAGAAGCGCGAGCTGACCGAGGCCCAGGTGAAGCTGGCACGCCGCAAACGGTACGGCCAGAAGATGTGGGACCAGAAGCGCGAGCCGAAGATCGTGATGGGGGCACGCAAGCGCGCGGCACAGGAGTCCGCGGGCAAGCACCGCATCATGCACGAGGAGAAGCTGGCCGAGGCCAAGGAGCGGCTCGACGACGCGGTGGAGGCCGTGCGGGACGACGACGAGATCCGCGTCGACCTGCCGTACACGGCCGTCCCGCCGGGCCGGACCGTACTCACCCTGCGGGACCTGGAGCTGCGGTACGGGGCCCGGGTGGGCGGTCTCGACCTGCACGGTCCCGAGCGGATCGCGCTGGTGGGCCGCAACGGCGCGGGCAAGACCACGCTGCTGCGGACGGTCGCCGGTGAGCTGGAGCCGGTGGCGGGCGAGGCGACGGCCCACGTGCCGCTGCGGTTCCTGCCGCAGCGCCTCGACGTCCTCGACGACGGGCTGACCGTCGCCGAGAACGTGGCCCGCTTCGCGCCGGGCGCCACCCACAACCGGATCCGGGCACGGCTGGCGCGCTTCCTGTTCCGGGGCGCCCGCGCCGACCAGCAGGCGGCGACGCTCTCCGGCGGCGAACGCTTCCGGGCGGCGCTGGCCGCGCTGATGCTGGCCGAGCCCGCGCCGCAGCTGCTGATGCTGGACGAGCCGACCAACAACCTGGACATGGCGAGCGTCCGGCAGCTCACCACCGCGCTGGAGTCGTACGAGGGGGCGCTGATCGTGGCCAGCCACGACATGCCGTTCCTGGAGTCGATCGGCATCACCCGGTGGCTGCTGCTGGAGGAGGGAGAACTGCGGGAAATCACGTCAGAAGCTGTCGGGTATCCCGCCTAGCGTCGCTCGCATGAGCGAGTTCATCACCCTCACCGGAGCCAGGGAGAACAACCTCCAGGACGTCACCCTCCGCATCCCGAAGGGCCGGCTGACCGTGTTCACCGGCGTTTCGGGGTCGGGGAAGTCGTCGGTCGTCTTCGACACGATCGCGGTCGAGTCGCAGCGCCAGCTGAACGAGACGTTCACCTGGTTCGTCCGCAACCGGCTGCCCAAGTACGAGCGACCGCACGCGGACGCCCTGGAGGACCTCTCCCCCGCCATCGTCGTCGACCAGCGCCCGGTCGGCGGCCACTCCCGTTCCACCGTCGGCACGATGACCGACATCCACTCGGTGCTGCGGGTGCTGTTCTCCCGGCACGGCACCCCCAGCGCCGGGACGGCGACCGCGTACTCGTTCAACGACCCGTCGGGGATGTGCCCCGGCTGCGACGGCCTGGGCCGCACGGTGCGCCCCGACTGGGACCGCATCCTCGACCCGGGCAGGTCCCTGGCGGACGGCGCGGTCCGCTTCCCGCCGTTCGCCGCGGGGACCTGGCAGGGGCAGGCGTACACCAACACCGACGAACTGGACCCGGACAAACCCGTCGGCGACTTCACCGACGACGAGCGGGCCTTCCTGATGCGCGGGCGGCCCGGCAGCAAGGTCACCGTCAACGGCACGGGCGGCACCTGGACGACCGAGTACGAAGGGCTCGCCGACCGCTTCGAGCGGCTGTACCTGAAGCGGGACCTGTCGGCGATGAGCGAAAAGACCCGGAATCTGGTGCGGGAGTTCCTGGTCGAGGGCGAGTGCCCCGACTGCGGCGGCGCCCGGCTCAACGCGGCGGCGCTCGCGACGCGCGTCAACGGGCACTCGATCGCCGACTGCTCCCGCATGCAGGTCACCGACCTCATCGCCGTGCTGAAGGAGATCGACGACCCGGTGGCCCGGCCCGTCGCCGGTGCCGCCGTCACCGCGCTGGAGCGCATCGAGGCGATCGGCCTCGGCTACCTCAGCCTCGACCGGGAGACCGCCACCCTCTCCGGCGGCGAGGGCCAGCGGCTGAAGACCGTGCGGCACCTGGGCTCCAGCCTGACCGGGATGACGTACATCTTCGACGAGCCCAGCGTCGGGCTGCACCCGCGCGACGTCGGGCGCCTCGGCGACCTGCTGCTGCGGCTGCGCGACAAGGGGAACACCGTGCTGGTCGTCGAGCACGACCCGGACGTCATCGCGCTGGCCGACCACGTGGTCGACATGGGTCCGCGGGCGGGCGCCGGGGGCGGCCGGGTGGTCTTCGAGGGGACGCCGGCCGGACTGGCCGCGGCGGACACCCTCACCGGCCGCTGCCTCGGACGCCGTACGACGGTGAAGGCGGACCCGCGGACGCCGACCGGTGAGCTGTGGGTGAAGGGCGCCGACCGGCACAACCTGCGGGACGTGACGGTCGCCTTCCCGGCCGGGGTGCTGACGGCGGTCACCGGGGTCGCCGGGTCCGGCAAGAGCACCCTGGTCGCGGAACTCGTCGCCGGTCACCCGGAGGCCGTGGTCGTCGACCAGTCGGCGATCGGCGTCTCCGCGCGCTCCACCCCGGCGACCTACCTCGGGATCATGGACACGGTGCGCAGGATCTTCGCGCGGGAGACGGGCGCCGAGGCGGGCCTCTTCAGCTTCAACTCGGCGGGCGCGTGCGGCACCTGCGAGGGACGCGGGATCATCTACACCGACCTGGCCTTCATGGACCCGGTGACGACCGTCTGCGGCGACTGCGAGGGCCGGCGCTTCCGGGAGGAGGTGCTGCGGCTGACCGTCGGCGGCAGTTCCGTCGCCGACGTGCTGGCGATGACCGCCGAGCAGGCCCTGGACTTCTTCACGGACACCGGCGTACGGCGGCGGCTGAGCGCCCTGCGGGACGTCGGCCTCACCTACCTCACCCTCGGACAGCCGCTGTCGACGCTCTCGGGCGGCGAGCGCCAGCGGATCAAACTGGCGACCCGGCTGCACCGCACCGGCGCCGTGTACGTCCTGGACGAGCCGACCACCGGGCTGCACATGTCGGACGTCCAGGGGCTGCTCGCCCTGCTGGACCGGCTGGTCGACACCGGCAACACGGTCGTGGTCGTCGAGCACAACCTGGACGTGGTGGCACACGCCGACCACGTGATCGACCTCGGCCCGGACGGGGGCCGCGACGGCGGGCGGGTGCTCTTCGAGGGCACCCCGCGCGCGCTGCTCACCGCCCGCGGCTCCAGCACGGCGGAGCACCTCAGGAGGGCCACGGGACACTGACGGGGGTTTCGCCCGCGCGGGCCCGCCCTGCATGATGGCCGACCGGCGCCGCTTTCGGGCGCCGGAGCAGCCAGCACCGATTCGGAGATCCCGGAGACCCCCTCGTGCCCAGCAAGAAGGCCCTCGTCCGCCGTCCGAGCCCCCGCCTCGCCGAGGGGCTGGTCACCCACATCGCCCGCGAGCGGGTCGATCACGGCCTCGCCGTCGAGCAGTGGGAGGCGTACGTCGAGGCGCTGGACGCGCACGGCTGGGAAACCCTCGAGGTGGACCCGGCCGACGACTGTCCGGACTCGGTCTTCGTCGAGGACACGGTCGTCATGTACCGGAACGTCGCCCTGATCACGCGGCCCGGAGCCGAGTCGCGGCGGGCCGAGACCCCGGGCGTCGAGGAGGCGGTCGCGCGGCTGGGCTGCTCGGTCAACTGGATCTGGGAGCCGGGCACCCTGGACGGCGGCGACGTCCTGAAGATCGGCGACACGATCTACGTCGGGCGCGGCGGACGCACCAACGCGGCCGGGGTCCAGCAGCTGCGGGCGGCGTTCGAGCCGCTGGGCGCCCGGGTGGTCGCCGTGCCCGTGAGCAAGGTGCTGCACCTGAAGTCGGCGGTCACCGCGCTGCCGGACGGGACGGTGATCGGGCACATCCCGATGACGGACGTGCCGTCGCTCTTCCCCCGGTTCCTTCCGGTGCCGGAGGAGTCCGGGGCGCACGTGGTGCACCTCGGCGGCGCCAAGCTGCTGATGGCGGCGAGCGCCCCGAAGACCGCCGACCTGCTCGCCGACCTCGGCCACGAGCCGGTGATCGTGGACATCGGCGAGTTCGAGAAGCTCGAAGGCTGTGTGACCTGCCTCTCGGTCCGCCTGCGGGAACTGTACGTCTGAGGGGCGCTCAGGGCACCCGTCCGGCCCCGGGACCTGCGGGTCCCGGGGCTTTCGCGTGTCCGCGGGGACGGTGCTGATCAGCGGCCTTTACGGCGTGTTTAACCTACGCCCTCGTAACCTACGGTTTCGTAGCCTACGATTCCGTAGGTTCGATCCGCCGGCCCGCTCGCCGGTCGCTTTCCCGCTCTGTCGCACGTCCCCTGGAGTTATTCGTGACGATCGTCTCCCCGCACCTCGGCAGTTCCGCCGAATGGACCGACGCCCGGCTGCTGTACGCGCTCGAGGAAGTCGTCGAGAAGGAACTGAACCGGCATCTCAAGGTCGCCAAGGACTGGATGCCGCACGAGTACGTGCCGTGGACCGACGGCCGCAACTTCCCGGGCCTCTTCGAGGACGGCGAGGCATGGGAGAAGGACCAGTCGAAGGTCACCGAGATCGGGCGCATCGCCCTCGTGGTGAACCTGCTGACCGAGGACAACCTCCCCAGCTACCACCACGAGATCGCCAGCCTCTTCGGCCGCGACGGCGCCTGGGGCACCTGGGTGCACCGCTGGACCGCCGAGGAGGGCCGGCACGGCATCGTCATGCGCGACTACCTGCTCACCTCCCGGGCCGTCGACCCGGACAAGCTGGAGCAGTTCCGCATGTCCCACATGAGCGAGGGCTTCGAGTCGGACAACCGGCACTCGATGCTGCACTCGGTGGCGTACGTCGCCTTCCAGGAGCTGGCCACCCGCATCTCGCACCGCAACACCGGCCACCAGTCCGGTGACCCGGTCTGCGACCGCATGCTGGCCCGCATCGCGACCGACGAGAACCTGCACATGGTCTTCTACCGGAACCTGCTCAAGGCCGCCTTCGAGCTCGCTCCCGACCTCACCATGCAGGCGGTGCGGGACGTGGTCGTGAACTTCCGGATGCCCGGACACGGCATCCCGGGCTTCGAGCGGGCCGCCGCGCAGATGGCGATCGGCGAGGTCTACAACCTGCGCATCCACCACGACGACGTGATCCAGCCGGTGCTGCGCTTCCTGAAGATCATGGAGATCGACGGGCTCGGCCCCGAGGGGCAGAAGGCGCAGGAGGAGCTGGGCCTGTACATGGGCGGACTGGACGCGGAGGCCGCCAAGTTCGACGAGAAGCTGGCGGCCCGCAAGGCCCGGATGGCGGCCCGGGCGGCGGGCTGAGCGCGGCGCGTCAGCCGCGCCGCAGGGCCAGCCGCTCCTTCTCGGACAGCCCGCCCCAGACGCCGAAGCGCTCGTCGTTGCTGAGGGCGTACTCCAGGCAGGCCGAGCGGATCGGGCACAGCGCGCAGATCCGCTTGGCGTCCCGCACGGAACTGCCGGGTTCGGGGAAGAAGAAGTCCGCTCCGGTCTGCGCGCACAACGCCTCCTCCTGCCAGGCGAGGTCGGGCGGCGCGATGGTTTCGGTGTGCATGGCAGCAGCGTGCCGGGCGGTGAAAAACGTTCGATCAACGCGGGATCAACGCCGCGCCGCCGGGCCGCCCCATGGTCCCAGCGGACCGCGCCCGGAGGCACGGCGGCGCGCGGAAGCGGTCGCGTGCCCCGCCAGGCTCCCCGGGCCCGCGCCCGGCCCCGGCCCCGGCCCGCGTGAGTGCGCCGCGCGGGCCTCAGGCGCTCGCGCGGCGCACCAGGGTGGTCGGCAGGATCGTCCCCGACGGAGCCTCGGCCGGGGCGCCCGCGTCCCGGCCGGGCCGGGCGTCCCGCTCCAGGCCGCGCAGCAGCAGACGGGCCATCAGCCGGCCCATCCCCTCGATGTCCTGGCGGACCGTGGTCAGCGGCGGGTCGGTCTCCTCGGCGACCGGCAGCATGTCGTCGAAGCCGACCACGGCCACGTCGTCCGGCACCCGCCGTCCGCGCTCGCGCAGCACCCGGAGGGCGCCCGCCGCGGTGAGGTCGTTCGCGGCGAAGACGGCGTCGAGGTCGGGGCGGCGGTCGAGCAGTTCGCGCATCGCCCGCTCGCCGCCGCCCGAGGTGAAGTCCCCGCCCGCCACCAGCCCCGCGTCGGCGTCCGGCCGGACGTCGTGGAAGCCCGCCAGCCGGTCCGCGGCCGAGGTCTGGTCGAGGGGGCCGGTGATGTGGGCGACGCGGGTGCGGCCGAGGCCGACCAGGTGGCGCACGGCGTCGCGGGCGCCGCCGCGGTTGTCGCTGTCGACGTAGACCACGTCGTCGCGGCCTTCGTCCCAGCCGGGCCGTCCGCCGAAGACGGTGGGCAGACCGGCGCCGCGCACCAGGCCGGGCAGCGGGTCGTCGAGGTGCAGGGAGAAGACCAGCGCGCCGTCCACGTGACCGCCGGCCAGATAGCGGCCGACGCGGGCGTGGTCCTCGCGGCCCTCGGTGAGCAGCAGCACCAGCTGGCTGTCGTGGGCGGTCAGCTCCTTGCTGATGCCGCGCAACTGCTGGGCGAAGTACGGGTCGGCGAAGACCCGGGTCTCCGGCTCGGCGGCCACGACGGCGACGGCGTCGTGGCGCCTGGTCACCAGGGAGCGGGCGGCCTGGTTGGGCACGTACCCGAGTTCCTCCACCGCGCGCCGCACCCGCTCGGCCAGCGCGTCCCGCACGCCCTGCGCGCCGTTCACCACCCGGGAGACGGTCGCCCGGGACACCCCGGCGCGCTCGGCCACCGCTTCCAGCGTGGGACGCGGCGCTGTGTCGGTCACTTCGGGGCTCCTCGTCGGCGGCTGCCGCCAGGATAGCGGCAGCCGCAGGACGGGAGAGAGCGCTCTCGCCACCGTCCGCCGAGCCCGTCAGTGCTGGTGCGCGGGCGCGTCCGCGGTCGGTTCGCCGCCGCCGTGCACGTGCTCGTGCGGGTCGTAGCCGGGGATCGTGCCGTCCGGCTTCTTCACCAGGAACAGGCCCACCATCCCCATGTCGGAGTGGCTCTGCACATGGCAGTGGTACATCCACGCCCCGGCGCCCACCCCCTCCCCCGCGATGATCTGGAAGCCGAAGGAGTCCGCCGGCCCGGTGATCTTGTTGTCGATGACCTGGCTCGGGTCGTCCGGGCCGGTGAGCATGCCGGTGCGGTTGTCGGCCCAGCGGTGACCGTGCATGTGGAAGGTGTGGTAGTACTCGCCGTGCGTGATCATGACGATCTCGACGCGGTCGCCCACGGTGGCCTCGAAGTTCGGCCCGGTGTGCGGGGCGCGGTTGTTGATGAGCATGTCGTTGAAGACGATGGTGTGCGTCGCGTCCGGCAGCACGTCGCCCTTGCGGCGCACGATCACCGGGCCGTACAGGCCCTTGCGGATGCCGCCGGTGCCGTGCTCGGTGCCGACGACGTGGTCGTGGTAGTGCCAGTAACCGGCGCTGCCCGCCCGCCAGGTGCCGTCCGCGCGGCGGCCGGGCTTGTGGGTGCGCCAGGTGTAGGTGCGGGTGCCGCCGGGCTCCACGTCGCTCTTGTTCATCGCCGTGCCGTCGCTGGAGATCTCGTAGTCCAGGCCGTGGACGTGCAGGCTGGCGCGCACGTCCATGGTGTTCGTGAACTCGATGTGCAGCGTGTCGCCCTCGTTCAGCTCGATCAGCGGGCCGGGAACGGACGCCTTGCCCTTCTCGAGGCCGTAGCCCATCTGGCCGTCGGGCAGCTTCTCGGCGTACATCTTGATGTGTCTCACCTCGCCGCCGGCGGGCGCCGTCCGCGCGGTGACCCCCTTGGCGTCACCGGCCGCGCCCGCGGTCTCCGGTGCGATGGACAACGATGTCGCGACGGCCGCGCCGCCCAGCAGTACCCGTCGGTTGAAGCCTCGCCTGTCCATGCCGAACTCCCCACGCTCAAACGGAATTTGCGGAGACCTAGCCAAGGGGATCGCCCTGATTGGCTGTGATGAACCTGTGGGACGGTACCGGTTGCCGACTGGTTTATCCACACTCAGGACAAAGTTCGTTCCATCCCGGTCATACCTATTGGCGAACCGCGCAAAGAGGTCTAGCTTCCTTGGCGCTGCTGCCGTGACCAAGGAGGTGCCCATGCCCTTAAGAGGGTCGAGCGCGAGAAGGAGAGGCTGGGCGGCGTTCGCCACCGCCGGTTTCGTCGCCGCGGGACTGCTGGCCGGCCCTGCCGCCAGTGCGCGTCCGGCGCCGGATCCGTCCCTGACAACGATGTCGATCAAGTCGCCGCCAGGCGGCGCGAACGTACGGGTGCTGATCTTCTACGGTTCCGCCGCGTCCGGGGACGAGTCCCCGGTCGTGAACGCCGGGATCGCGGCCATCGAACGGATCGGGCTGTCCGGCCCGGCGAAGGAACGCTTCACGGTCGAGGCCACGGACAACGCCAACGTCTTCACCAACGAGAAGCGACTGGGCCGCTTCAACGCGGTGGTGTTCCTGACCGGCGGCGGTGACGTGCTGACGCCGGCACAGGAGGCGGGCCTGGAGGCGTACATGGAGGCCGGCGGCGGGTTCGTCGGCATCCACGACGCGGCCCGCGCCGAGCCGTACTCGGACTGGTTCACCGGTCTGGTCGGCGCCCGCCCGGCCGCCTCCAGTCCGACCAAGGTCCAGCGGGCCACCGTCGAGGTCGGTGACCGGCGCCATCCGGCCACCAAGGACCTGCCGATGGAGTGGAAGCGGCCCGACGCATGGCTGAACTGGCAGAAGAACCCGTCCGGTGAGGTCCACACCGTGGCCCGGGTGCGCGAGTCGACCTACGCGCCGGGCGCGAGCGCCAACGGCGCGGACCACCCGGTCAGCTGGTGCCGTGACTACGACGGCGGCCGGTCCTTCTACACCGGCATGGGCGGCACGGTGTCGTCGTACGACGAGACCGACTTCCGCTCCCATCTGCGCGGTGCCCTGCTGTGGACCACGCGGCTGGCGCAGGCCGACTGCAAGGCCACCATCACCGGCAACTACAAGGCCGAGCGCCTGACCAAGCCCAACCAGCCGGGCCAGAACGACCAGATCGGCGAACCGCACGGCCTGGTCACCGCCCCCGACGGCCGCGTCTTCTACATCGGCCGCGGCGGCGCCGACTCCTCCCGGCCCGTGATCACCGACTGGAACAACCCGGACGTCGGCAAGGGCAAGGGCGAGGTCCACGTCTGGGACCCGAAGACCAAGGAGGTCACCCTCGCCGGTGAACTGACCGTCTTCGGCAACAAGGGCGGCGGCGACGAGCTGACCAAGGTCGAGGAGGGCCTGCTCGGCATCGAGCTGGACCCGCGGTTCACGGAGAACGGCTGGGTGTACCTGCACTACACGCCGCACTCCGGGATCAACCGCGAGACCCGCATGGCCGAGCGGCGCGTCTCCCGCTTCACGCTGGACCGGGCCACGAACAAGCTGGACCTGGGCAGCGAGAAGGTGCTGCTGAAGTGGCCGGTGCAGATCCACAGCTGCTGCCACGCGGGCGGCGGGATGGCCTGGGACTCCAAGGGCAACCTGTACATCGCCACCGGTGACAACAACTCCAGCGGCTTCAGCGACGGTTACTCGGGCAACAACCCGGAGCCCAACTACAAGGGCGTGTCCTTCGCCGACGCCCGCCGCACCGCCGGCAACACCAACAACCTCAACGGCAAGATCCTACGCATCCACCCGGAGCCGGACGGGACGTACACGCTCCCCGAGGGCAACCTCTTCACCGGGAAGGAGACCGCCGAGGGCGGCGGCAAGACGCGCGGCGAGATCTATGTGATGGGCGTCCGCAACCCGGCGCGCATCTCCGTCGACAAGCAGACCGACACCCTCTACGCGGGCTGGGTGGGGCCGGACGCCGGCGCCCCGTCGCCGACGTGGGGTCCGGCCAAGTACGACACCTTCGCCGTGATCACCAAGGCGAGCAACCGCGGGTGGCCGTACTGCATGGGCAACAAGCAGCCCTACCGGGACCGGAACCTGCCGGACCCGTCGAAGCCGCTGGGCTGGTACGACTGCGACGCCCCGAAGAACGAGTCGCCCAACAACGACGGCCTGGTCAACCTGCCGCCGGTGACGGGCAACAACATCTGGTACTCGCCGCAGGGCGGCGGCCCCGACTTCCCGCGCGACGAGAACGGCGTCCCGTCGTACAAGCAGGAGGAGGGCACGTACAAGCTGCCCTGGCTCAAGGGCGGCGGCCAGGCCGCGATGAACGGCCCGGTCTACCGCTACGACGCGGACAGCACGAGCGGGACCAAGTGGCCCGCGTACTGGGACGGCAAGTGGTTCGTCGGCGACTTCTACGACGCCGACCAGCCGCGCAACGCGGTGCTGATGGACCCGAGGACGCAGGGTGACGGCGGTCTGCCGGTGCACTCGGAGTCGCTGAAGAAGATCGTGCCGGTCGGCAACGACGGCATCAAGAACCTGATGGGCTGGAAGTTCGGTCCGGACGGCGCGCTGTACGTCCTCGACTACGGCCGCGGCTTCTTCACCTCGGACTCCAAGTCGGCCCTGTGGCGGGTCACCTACGAGGGCGGCGGCCCGACGCCGGCCGCCGGACAGCTGGCGAGGGGGACCGAGTGATACGTGGACGAAGAATGTGGGCCGCGCTGCTGGCCGGCCTGCTGATGATGCTCGGACTGCAGGCGACGTCCGCCTCCGGGCAGCCCGGGACCGAGGCGAAGGCCGCCGCGGCGGACCAGGTCCTCACCTGGACCGCCGGGAACGACATCACCAAGTACACGTCGGCGCCGGAGACGGCGGTGGCGGGTCCGGCCACGATCGTCTTCGAGAACAGCGAGGCGACCGGCAACACCACCGGCATGCCGCACACGCTGACGTTCGTGACCAGCGACCCCGAGTACAACCAGGACGTCCAGCTGAACATCCTGGCCAACCCCTTCGACGACCAGGGCGGCAAGCACACGGCCGAGGTCACCCTCACCCCCGGCCGCTACCTCTACCACTGCACCATCCCCGGCCACGGGGAGATGAAGGGCGTGCTCGTGGTGACCGAGGGAAGCGGTGGCGAGGACACCACGGCCCCCGCGACGTCGGCGGAGGTCGGCGGCGTGCAGAACGCCGACGGCGCCTACGTCGGCTCGGCCACCGTGACGCTCGCCGCCACCGACGAGGGCGGCTCCGGCGTCGAGCGGATCGAGTACGCCATCGGCGCCGACGGCGCCTGGCAGCCGTACACCACGCCGGTCGTGGTCGACCAGGTCGGCGAGCACACGGTGCGCTACCGGGCGTTCGACAAGGCGGGCAACGCCGCCGAGGAGAAGAGCGTCACCTTCGCCGTGGCCGCGCCGGACACCGACGACACGACCGCGCCGGAGACCTCGGCGACGGTCAGCGGCGAGAAGAACCCGGACGGCGCCTACATCGACATGGCGACGGTGACCGTCACCGCCTCCGACACCGGTTCCGGCGTCAACACCATCGAGTACGCCGTCGGCGCCGACGGCGCCTGGCAGCCGTACACCGCGCCGGTCATGGTGCACGCGGTCGGTGAGCACACCGTGCGCTACCGCGCCACCGACAAGGCGGGCAACGTCGCGGCGGAGAAGAACGTCGCCTTCACCGTCGTCGCCGCTCCCCCGCAGGACACCGTGCCACCGGTGACCGGCGCGACCGTGGAGGGCACCAAGGACTCCGACGGCGCGTACGTCGGCAGCGCCAAGGTGACCGTCAGCGCCACCGACGAGGGGGGCTCCGGGGTGGCCGGCATCGAGTACTCCCTGGACGCCGGGCCCTACCTGGCGTACACCGGGCCGGTCGTCGTCGACCGGGTGGGCCGGCACACGGTGAGCTACCGGGCGAGCGACAAGGCGGGCAACACCTCCGCGCCGCTGACCGTCAGCTTCACGGTGGTGTCGGGCCAGGTGCCGCCGCCGCCCTGCCCGGAGTACGACGAACGGCTCACGGTGATCGTGGGCACGGTCGACACGGGTGTGCCGAACCGGGTCACGAACAACCGGTGCCGGATCAACGAGCTGATCGAGGACGAGAAGGACTGGTCGTCGCAGCAGCTCTTCCTCAAGCACGTCCGCGAGGTCACGGACGCGCTGCTGGACGAGGGCGTCGTCGACCGACGGGAGTACCGGGCCATCAACAAGGCCGCCCGCCAGTCGAAGATCGGCGTGCCCGGCCAGACCGAGGGCTACCGCGCGATCCTGGACGGCTCCCAGGAGTCCTTCGCCAAGTGGCAGCAGGTGGGTGGCGGTTCGTTCGCGCTGAACGAGGACGGCTCGATCACCTCCAGCACCAGCACGCCCGGCATGGGCATGCTGTGGTTCCCGGAGCGCAAGTACGGGGACTTCTCGCTGAAGCTCCAGTGGCGGGACGACGCGCCCGGCACGGCCAACACCAACGGCGGCGTCTTCGTGCGCTTCCCGCAGGTCCACGACCACCCGGAGGAGTCCCGGCCGGAGTGGGTCGCCATCAAGTACGGGCACGAGGTGCAGGTGTTCGACAGCCCGACCGGCGACATGTACAAGTCGGGGTCGATCTACGGCTTCGACCGGGTGGGCCTGGCCGGCGCCGGGGTGACGGAGAAGGGCACCTGGAACGACTACGAGATCCGCGTGGTCGACCAGCACTACTCCATCTACCGCAACGGCGTGCTGATCAACGAGTTCGACAACACCGGCGGCCAGGACTTCTACCCGCCGCGCTCGGACGACCCGGGCACGGACGGGCGGCGGTACGCCTCCGGCTACATCGGGCTCCAGGTCCACGGCACCACGGACGTGGTCTCGTACCGGGACGTGAGGATCAGGGAGTTGTAGGTCAGCTCTTCCGAGGGCGCGGCTTCTTCGCGCGGCTCGGCTGTACCCGGCTGGGTTCCCCCGGCATCTTCGGATACTCGGGCGGGTACGGCAGATCACCGAGCCCGTGGTCGTGCTCGTCCTTCGTCGCCAGCTCCAGCAGGGCGTCGAGGGAGTAGGAACGGTCGTCCATGCCCGCGTGCACGTCGCCGAGTTCGGCGAAGCGCGCGGGCATGGTCGTGATGTCGAAGTCCTGCGGGTGGGCGACGCCCACCTCGTCCCAGGTCAGCGGCGCGGAGACCGGGGCGTGCGGGCGGGGGCGCACCGAGTAGGCGGAGGCGATGGTGCGGTCCCGGGCGGTCTGGTTGTAGTCGATGAAGATGCGCTCGCCGCGCTCCTCCTTCCACCACTTGATGGTGACCTGCTCGGGCATCCGGCGTTCCATCTCGCGTCCGACGGCGATGGCGGCGCGCCGCACCTGGGTGAAGGTCCAGCGGGGCTCGATCGGCACGAAGACGTGGATGCCGCGTCCGCCGGAGGTCTTGGGCCAGCCGCGCAGCCCGCCGAACTCCTCCAGCACGGAACGGAGTTCGTGAGCGGCGCGGGCGGCGTCGTCGTAGTCCGTGCCGGGCTGCGGGTCGAGGTCGATGCGCAGCTCGTCGGGGTGGTCGACGTCGTCGCGGCGCACCGGCCAGGGGTGGAAGGTGAGGGTGCCGTACTGGGCGGCCCACAGGACGGCGGCCTCCTCGGTGGGGCACATCTCGTCGGCGCTGCGACCGCTCGGGAAGGTGATGTGCGCGGTGGGGATCCAGTCGGGCATGCCCTTGGGGGCGCGCTTCTGGTAGAACCACTCGCCGTTGATGCCGTCGGGGTAGCGCTGCAGGGTGGTGGGCCGGTCGCGCAGGGCGCGCAGGATGCCGGGGGCGACGGCCTGGTAGTAGCGGGCCAGGTCGAGCTTGGTGTAGCCGCGCTCGGGGAAGAAGACCTTGCCCGGGCTGGACAGCCGCACGGTGCGTCCGCCCGCTTCCAGTTCCACCGCTTCCGCCATGCGAGCCACGGTAGGCGCACCCGGGCGACCTCGCACATCAGACGGCGGGCCGCCCGGGGGCCGTCCCGGCGGACGTCCCCGGGCGGCGCCGCGCGCTACCCGGTCAGGGTCCCGCCGCTCATCCTGACCCGGCGGCCGGTGAACCGCCGGGCGACCATGCGGTCGTGCGAGACGATCACCAGGGCGCCGCGGTAGTGGTGCAGGGCGTCCTCGAAGTCCTCCACCAGGGCGGGTGAGAGGTGATTGGTGGGTTCGTCCAGGAGCAGCAGGTCCACCGGGTCGCGCAGCAGCCGGGCCAGGGCCAGGCGGCGCAGCTGTCCGGTGGACAGGTCGCCGACCGCCGTCGTCAGGTCGGGGAGCCGGAACAGGCCGAGGCCCAGCAGGGCCTCGCGGTGCTCGGCCGGGGCGCCGGGCAGTCCGGCCGCGTAGGCGTCCAGCAGGGTGCGCCGCGGGTGGGTGACCGCGGTCTCCTGGGGCAGCCAGCCGACGCGCCGGGGGCGTGTGCACGTGCCCCGGTCGGGACGCAGGTCCCCGGCGAGGACCCGCAGCAGGGTGCTCTTGCCGGCGCCGTTGGCGCCGGTGACCAGGATGCGTTCGCCCGGGTCGACGGTGAAGTCGTGGACGTCGAGCCGGTCGCCGACGCCGACCCGGTGCAGGTCGGCCAGCGGTCCCTGGTGATCCGCCCCGCCGCCCTCGACCCGGACCCGGAAGCGCAGGGGAGCCGGGGGCGGCGGCACCGGGTTCTCCTCCAGGCGCCGCACCCGCTCCTTGGCCTGCCGGACGCGCGCGGAGATCTGCTTCTCCACGCTGCGCTGGTGGCGCTGGCCCTCGCGGTCGGCGTTGGCCCGGCGCCGGGGGCCCGCGGCCATGGTGTCGGCGGCGCGGCGGACCAGGGCGCGCTGCTCGGCCAACTCGCGCCGCCAGTCGGCGTAGTCCTGTTCCCAGCGGCGCCGGGCGCTCTCCTTGGCGCGCAGGTAGCCCGCGTAGCCGCCGCCGTGCCGGTGCACGGTGCGGCGCTCGCCGTCCACCTCCCACAGGGCGGTGGCGACGCGTTCCAGGAAGACGCGGTCGTGGGAGACGGCCAGGACGCTGCCGCGGTGCGCGCGCAGGTGCTCCTCCAGCCACTCCACGGCCGGTACGTCGAGGTGGTTGGTCGGTTCGTCGAGCAGCAGGAGCTGGGGTGCGGCCGCCAGCAGGCACGCCAGGCCCAGGCGGGCCTGCTCACCGCCCGAGAGGCTGCCCAGGCGCCGGTCGGGGGTGATGTGGCGCAGGCCCAGTCCGTGCAGGGCGGCTTCGACGCGGGCGTCGGCCGCGTAGCCGTCGCGGGCCTCGAACGCCTCCAGCAGCTCGCCGTAGGCGGCGAGCCGGGTGTCGAGTTCGCCGGGGCCCGCCTCGGCCAGCGCCCGTTCGGCCCGGCGCAGTTCGGCCTCCAGGGCCCGCAGGTCGGCGAGGGCGTGGTCGACGGCGTCCTGGACGGTGTCGTCCGGGGGCAGGTCGGGGGTCTGCGGGAGGTATCCGGCGCCGCCGGGCGCGTGGACCCGAACGTGTCCGGCGTCGGGCAGGTCG
>MUMD01000201.1:244-552 GCA_002155895.1 Streptomyces rochei | reverse complement strand
GTGCCCGGGGGCCTGGGCCGTGGTGGAGACGGGGGAGTCGGGCATGCCGAGCGGGCTGCTGTACATCACCAGCAGGCCGAGGTCGGTGAGCGGGTCGCCGAGCGTCGACATCTCCCAGTCGAGGATCGCCCGGATCTCGTCGTTCTCACCGCCGATCAGGACGTTGTCGAGGCGGTAGTCGCCGTGCACGACGGTCGGGGAGGGGGAGCGGGGCAGCTCCCGGCCGAGGGTGGCGTGCAGCTCGTCGATGCCGGCCAGGTCGCGGTTGCGGGAGGCGTCCAGCTGCTTGGCCCAGCGGCGGAGCTGGC
>MUMD01000201.1:0-182 GCA_002155895.1 Streptomyces rochei | reverse complement strand
TCGGCGGTGCGGTAGGGGGTGCCCTCCACGAACTCCATGACGTAGAAGGGCGCCCCGAGGACCTCCTCGTCCTCGCAGAGCAGCACCGGTCGCGGCACCGGGACGTCGGTCGGGTGCAGGGCGCTGATCACCCGGTGCTCGCGCTTCATGTCGTGGGCGGTGGCCAGGACGTGGCCCAGCGG
>MUMD01000200.1 GCA_002155895.1 Streptomyces rochei | reverse complement strand
CGCCACATGGGCAGCACTCAGTTCACCCACCGAATGCCCGGCCACCATGTCCGGCCGCACACCCCACGACTCCAACAACCGATACAACGCCACCTCGTGGGCGAAGAGAGCCGGCTGCGTGAACCCTGTCCGGTCCAGGCCCTCGCCGTCCCACATCACCTCACGCAACGGCAGCCCAAGCGCCTCGACCCCCTCGTCCAACGCCCGCGCGAACACCGGGAAGGCGTCATACAGCTCACGCCCCATCCCCGCGCGCTGGCTCCCCTGCCCGGAGAACACGAACGCCGTCCTGCCCTGCACCGGAGTCCCACCGGAGACCACTCCAGCGAGCCCGCTCAGCAGTTCCTCGCGGTCCCGGCCTACTACGACAGCCCGGTGCTCAAACACACTCCGCGTCGTGGCCAGCGAGAATCCCACGTCCAGCGGCGACAGGTCCTCCCGCCCGGCCACGTACTCGGCCAGACGCTGCGCCTGCGCCCGCAACGCACCCTCACCACGCCCGGACAGCATCCACGGAACCACCGGCAGCGGCACCGGAGCAGGAGCCGGAGACTTTTCCGCCTCCACCTCCGCATCAGCCAGGACCGGCGCCTCTTCCAGGATCACGTGCGCGTTCGTCCCGCTCAGGCCGAAGGACGAGACACCCGCCCGGCGCGGACGCCCGTCGCTCTCCCATTCCCGGGCCTCGGTGAGTAGTTCCACCGCCCCCGCCGACCAGTCGACGTGCGGCGACGGCTCGTCCACGTGCAGGGTGCGCGGCAGCATCCCGTGCCGCATGGCCATCACCATCTTGATGACACTGGCGACCCCGGACGCGGCCTGGGTGTGGCCGAGGTTCGACTTCAGCGAGCCGAGCCAGAGGGGCCGTCCCTCGGGTCGGCCCTGCCCGTAGGTGGCCAGCAGCGCCTGCGCCTCGATCGGGTCGCCGAGGGACGTACCGGTGCCGTGGGCTTCCACGACGTCGATGTCCGCGGCGCCGAGACCGGCGGTACCCAGAGCCTTGCGGATGACTCGTTGCTGCGAGGGGCCGTTGGGTGCGGTGAAGCCGTTGGAAGCGCCGTCCTGGTTCACCGCCGAGCCCCGGACCACGGCCAGTACCCGGTGGCCGTTGCGCCGCGCGTCGGAGAGTCGTTCCAGGACGAGGACGCCGACGCCCTCGCCCCAGCTCGTACCGTCGGCGGCGGCCGAGAACGCCTTGCAGCGGCCGTCCCGGGACAGCGCGCCCTGGCGGCTGAACTCGGTGAACATGTCGGGGGTCGCCATGACGGAGACGCCACCCGCCAGGGCCAGCGAGCATTCACCCTGGCGCAGCGCCTGGGCGGCGAAGTGCAGGGCGACCAGCGAGGAGGAGCAGGCCGTGTCGACGGTCACCGACGGGCCTTCCAGGCCGAGGGTGTAGGAGACGCGGCCCGAGATGGTGCTCCCCTGGATGGCGCTGGTGACGTAGTCGTGGTGCATGAGGCCGGCGTACACGCCGGTAGGGCTGCCCTTGAGGGTGCCGGGTGCGATGCCGGCCCGTTCGAACGCCTCCCAGGACGCTTCCAGGAGCACGCGGAGCTGGGGGTCCAGCCGGTGCGCCTCGCGGGGGCTGATACCGAAGAAGTCGGGGTCGAAGTCGGCGGCGTCGTAGAGGAATCCGCCGTCCAGGACGTAGGTCGTCTCGGGGCGGCTCAGCTCGGGGTCGTAGAGCCGCCCGAGGTCCCAGCCCCGGTCGGTCGGCGGGTCGGCGGTGACTCCGTCGACCCCGTCGACGACCAGTTGCCAAAGATCTTCCGCGTCGGTGACTCCGCCGGGGTAGCGGCAGGCCATGCCGATGATGGCGACGGGGTCGTCGTCGGCGCCGGCGTGCACGGCCACGCTCGACGCGATGTGGGCCGCGTCGACGTCGGTGCCCGAGACCTCCGCGAACAGGAAGTCGGCCAGCACCCGCGAACTGGGGTAGTCGAAGACCACGGTGGCCGGGATGCGCAGGCCGGTGGTGGCCTGGAGGCGGTTGCGCAGTTCCACCGCGGTGAGGGAGTCGAAGCCCAGTTCCTGGAACGCGCGGTCCGGTTCGACCGTGTCGGCGCTCTCGTGACCGAGCACGGCCGCGACCTCCGCCCGCACGAGGTGCAGGACGGCACGTTCACGTTCCGTGTCGGGCAGCCCGGCCAGCCGTTGGGCCAGCGCGGTGTCGTCGGACGCGGTGCCCGCCGAGGCGGAGGGCCGGGAAGAGGCGGTCCGTCGCGCGGGTGCGGCGCTGACCAGGCCGCGGAACATCGCGGGGATGCCTTCGGCGCGGTGCTGGACGGCGGTCTTGTCGAGGTGGAACGCCACCGGGGCGGGTGTGCCGGTGGCGAGGGCCGCGTCGAACAGGCGGAGTCCCTCGTCGGCGGCGAGTTCGATCACGCCCCAGCGGTTGACGCGGAGGACGTCGGCACGCTTGAGCCGCTGGATCATGCCCTGGCCCCCGCCCCACAGGCCCCACGCGATGGAGTGGGCCGGCAGGCCGGCGGCGGCGCGGTGCTCGGCGAGGGCGTTGAGGAAGAGGTTGGCGGCGGCGTAGTTGCCCTGGCCGGGACCGTCCACCACGCAGGAGGACGAGGAGAACATGACGAAGACGGTCAGCGGCAGGTCGCGGGTCAGCTCGTGCAGGTGCCAGGCGGCGTCGGCCTTCGGGCGGAGCACGTAGTCGACCTGGTCGGGGGTCAGCGCCTCGATGACGCCGTTGTCGGCGACGCCCGCGGTGTGCACGACGGCGGTGAGCGGATGGTCGGTGCCGATGCCGGCGAGCAGGTCGGCGAGCGCCTGCCGTTCGGCGACGTCGCACGCCTCGACCCGCACGTCCGCGCCCGCCTCGGACAACTCGGTGACCAGCTCCGCGGCGCCGTCGGCGGCCATGCCGCTCCGGCTGGTCAACAGCAGGTGGCGGACACCGTGCTCGGCGACCAGATGACGGGCGACGAGCGAGCCCAGCCCTCCGGTGCCGCCGGTGATGAGCACCGTACCGTCGGAGTCCCACGCGGGCGCGGCCTGCGTGTCGCCGCGTTCGGTGGGGGCGGGCAGTGCTTCCAGCCTGGGGACGCGCAGGGCTCCCGCCCGGATCGCCACTTCGGGTTCGCTCGTGGCGACGGCGGCGGCCAGCGCGGCCTCCGAGGCGGGGTCCTCGTCCAGGTCGACGAGGACGAAGCGGCCCGGGGTCTCGGCCTGCGCGGAACGCACCAGCCCTCGGACGGCCGCTCCTGCCAGCCGGAGTGCCGTCGAGCGCTCGACACCGTCGTCCTCCGATGCGCCGGGGACGTCGAGCGCGTCGTGGGTGACGACCACGAGCCGGCCGGGGCCCTGCCACTGCTGGAGGGCGGCCAGGACATGACGGGTCGCCGCACGGACCTGAGTGAGCGGCTGCGCCTCCGGCTCGGGGACGGGAAGGTCGGGCAGCTCGGACAGGCGCAGCACGGTGAAGTCATGGGGCGCATCGGTCGCGTCGTCCGTGCCCTGCGGTGCGGGGACCCAGCCGACGCGGTAGAGGGTTTCCTCGTCACCACGGAACGCCTGGAGCTGTTCCGGTGAGACGGGCCGCGCGATCAGCGACTCCACGGTGACCACGGGGGCACCGGCCGGGTCGGCGACGGTCATCCGCAGCCCCGCCCCGTGCGGGGAGACCTGGACGCGGACAGCGGTGGCCCCGGCCTTGTGCAGGGTCACCCGGTTCCAGGCGAACGGGATGGAGGTCTCCCCCATCCCCTTGCCGTCCGGCCCGCCGTCGTCGAGGAATCGGGTCTGCAGGGCGGCGTCGAGGAGCGCCGGGTGCACCCCGAAGCTCGCCGCGCCGGACGGCGAGTCGTGGGCGGAGTCGGTGGGCAGGACGATCTCCGCGAAGAGGTCCTGGCCCCGCCGCCAGGCCGCCCGCAGTCCCTGGAAGACGGGACCGTAGGCGAAGCCCTGTTCCACCAGACGCTCGTAGAGGCCGTCCACGGTGAGGGGCGAGGCGTTCTCCGGGGGCCACTGCGTCAGGTCGTCGCCGTCGCCGTCGCCGTCGGAAGAATGCTCGGCGGCGGTCAGGAGACCGGCGGCGTGACGCAGCCAGGGGCCGGTCTCGGCGTCCTCGTCACGGGAGTAGACGGCCACCGATCGAGTGCCCGCGCCGTCCGGGGGGCCGACCAGGACCTGGAGCATGAGGCCGGCCCGCTGAGCGAAGACGAGCGGTGCCTCGATGGTCAGTTCCTCGATGACCGGGCAGCCCACCTCGTCACCGGCGCGCACCGCCAGCTCCACGAACCCGGTGCCGGGCAGCAGCACCGTGCCCATGACGGCGTGGTCGGCGAGCCAGGGGTGAGTACGGAGCGAGAGGCGCCCGGTGAGGACGATGCCGTCCGAGTCCGCGAGCGGAACGACGGCACTGAGCATGGGATGGTCGATGGTGCGCTGGCCTATGGACGCCGGGTCGCCGGTCTGGACAGCCGGGTTCACCCAGTAGCGCTTGCGCTGGAAGGCGTAGGTGGGGAGGTCGACGGTGCGGGCACCACGACCGGCGAAGAACGCCTCCCAGTCGACGGTGACACCACGGGTGTGCAGCTCACCCAGCGCGGTGACCAGCTGGACCGCCTCAGCGCGATCTCGGCGCTGGGCCGCCACGAACACGGCGTCCTCGCCGCAGCCGAGTCCCGCGAGGACGGCCTGCGGGCCGACCTCCACGAAGGTCCGGACGCCCTCGTCCTCCAGGGTGCGGATGCCGTCGTGGTAGCGGACGGTCCCACGGACATGACGGACCCAGTACTCCGGGTCCTGGAGATCACCCGGCTCAGCGAGCCGGCCGGTCACGTTCGACACCACCGGGACAGCCGGGGCGTGGTAGGTCAGCCCGGACGCCACCCGACGGAACTCATCGAGCATCGGCTCCATCAACGACGAATGGAAAGCGTGAGACACCTTGAGCCGCGTGGTGCGCTCGAAGTGACCAGCCACCTCCGTAACAGCCTCCACGGCACCCGAGATCACCACGGACCGGGGGCCGTTCACCGCCGCGATGTCCACACCGTCGACGAGGTGCTTGCGGATGTCCTCTTCCGTGGCCTGCACGGCGATCATCGCCCCGCCGTCCGGCAGCGCCTCCATCAACTGCGCCCGAGCCGCCACCAGGGTTGCCGCATCCTCCAGCGACAGCACCCCCGCCACATGAGCAGCACTCAGCTCACCCACCGAATGCCCGGCCACCATGTCCGGCCGCACACCCCACGACTCCAACAACCGATACAGCGCCACCTCGTGAGCGAAGAGAGCCGGCTGCGTGAACCCCGTCCGGTCCAGACCCTCCCCGTCCCACATCACCTCACGCAACGGCAGCCCAAGCGCCTCGACCACCTCGTCCAACGCCCGCGCGAACACCGGGAACGCGTCATACAGCTCACGCCCCATACCCGCACGCTGGCTCCCCTGCCCCGAGAACACCACGGCCGACTTTCCGGGCCGCAGGGTGTCCGTGTGGAGGCCGGGAGCGGATTCGTCCGCGGCGAGGGCGGTGAGTGACCGGGTGAGTTCTTCGCGGTCGGCCGCGACGACGGACGCGCGATGCTCGAAGGAGGCGCGCGTGGTGGCGAGGGCGTAGGAGAGGTCGGTGAGGTCGAGGTCCGGCTGCTCGGCGAGGAAGGCCGACAGGGCGCGGGCCTGGTCGCGCAGGGCTGCGGGGCCCTTGCCGGAGATCAGGAACGGCGGCAGGAGGTCCGTCCGCGTCCTTTCCGCCGTCTCCTCCGGGTCGGCCTGCGGGAGCGGGGCCTCCTCGATGATCAGGTGTGCGTTGGTACCGCTCGCGCCGAAGGAGGAGACACCGGCGCGGCGCGGACGCCCGTCGGTCTTCCAGGGGCGGGCCTCGGTCAGCAGTTCGACCGCGCCCGCGGTCCAGTCGACGTGCGTGCTCGGCTCGGTGACGTGCAGGGTCTTGGGCAGCACCTCGTGCCGCATCGCCATGACCATCTTGATCACGCCGGCGACGCCGGCCGCGGCCTGGGTGTGGCCCAGGTTGGACTTCAGGGAGCCCAGCCACAACGGCCGGTCCGCCGGGCGCCCCTGTCCGTAGGTGGCGAGAACGGCCTGGGCCTCGATCGGATCGCCGAGTGTGGTTCCGGTGCCGTGCCCTTCGACCACGTCGATGTCGCCGGTCGTCAGACGGGCGTCGACCAGGGCCTGCCGGATGACGTCCCGCTGGGCGGGTCCGTTGGGTGCGGTGAGGCCGTTGGAGGCGCCGTCCTGGTTGACGGCCGAGCCGCGGATGACGGCCAGTACCCGGTGTCCGTTGCGCTCGGCGTCGGAGAGCCGTTCCAGCATCAGCACGCCGACGCCCTCGGACCAGCCGGTGCCGTCGGCGCTGTCGGAGAACGGCTTGCAACGGCCGTCGGCGGCCAGGCCGCCCTGTCGGCTGAAGGCGACGAAGGGTTCGGGTTTGACGAGCAGCGCCACCCCGCCCGCCAGGGCGAGCGAGCACTCCTGTCGGCGCAGTGCGTGGCAGGCGAGGTGCATGGCCACGAGGGAGGAGGAGCAGGCCGTGTCCACGGTCACCGCCGGCCCTTCCAGACCGAGGGTGTAGGCGACCCGTCCGGTGATGACGGAGCCGGAGCTGCCGGTCATCATGTAGGCCTCGGCCACCTCGGGCCGGGTGGCGACGAGTTCGCCGTAGTCGTGGCCGCCGGAGCCGGTGAAGACGCCGACGGGTGCGCCGCGCAACGCGTGGGGATCGATACCGGCGCGTTCGAACGCCTCCCAGGCCACCTCCAGGACCAGCCGCTGCTGGGGGTCCATGGCCAGTGCCTCGCGGGGGCTGATGCCGAAGAAGCCGGGGTCGAAGCCGGCTATGTCGTCGACGAAGCCGCCCTCACGGACGTACGAGGTGCCCGGGCGGTCCTGGTCGGGGTGCAGCAGGGCGTCCAGGTTCCATCCCCGGTCGTCGGGGAAGGGGCCGATGGCGTCACCGCCCTCGGCGACCAGCCGCCACAGGTCCTCCGGTGAGCGCACACCGCCGGGATAGCGGCAGCTCATCGCGATGATGGCGATGGGCTCCTGGTGTCGGTCCTCGGTCTGTCGCAGCCGCTGACGTGTCTGATGCAGCTCTGCGCTCACCTTCTTGAGGTAGTCGAGAACCTTCTTCTCGTCCTGCACCAAGGTCACCCCACTGCGCAAATAATGACGAACCACGATCAATGGCTATGAATGATCAATGACTAAGAATTCAGTGCGGCGTCGGGGCCGCCTACCCCTAGTCGCCCCTACAAGCACCGTGCCCCGGTGGTAGCACCGCCGGGGCGCGCCCCGGCGGTGGTTCCGGTCGGACCGGGTCGGCTCAGCCGACGCCGAGTTCCTTGTCGATGAAGGCGAGTACGTCGTCGGCGTCCGCGTCCTCGAGACGGCTGGCCACGTCGGTGGCGTCCCCGGCGTCTCCGGGTGGTGCGCTCGTGTCCGTGCTGCCGCTGCCGGCGAGGAGGCGGGAGGCCAGGGCTTGCAGGCGGGCGGCGAGCCGGTTGCGGTCGATCTCCTCCTGGGGGAGGCCGGGCGCGGCGGCTTCCAGCCGGTCCAGGTCGGCGAGGACGGCGGTGAGCGGGTCGGCGTCGGGCCCGAGGAGTTCCGACCTCAGGTGACGGGCGAGCGCGGTGGGAGTGGCGTGGTCGAAGATCAGGGTGGCCGGCAGGTCGAGCCCGAGCACGGCGGAGAGCCGGCGCCGGTAGTCGACGGCGGTCATGGAGTCGAACCCGATGTCCTTGAACGCCCTGTCGGGCTCGACCTCGTCGCGATCGTAGCCGAGGACCTTGGCGGCGTGTTCGGTGACGAGTTCCACCAAGGTCTGCTCCTGGTCGGCCACGGGCAGTGCGGCCAGCCGTTCGGCCGACAGGCGCTCCCCTCTCGCGCCTTCGTCCGCCCGCACGTCCGGTACGGCTGTGCCGTCCCCGGCGGGGCCGGTGGCCTCGGGGAGGGCCCGCAGCAGCGGCCGGGCGCGCTCGAAGGCGTAGACGGCGGAGAAGCGGGGCCAGTCGAAGTCGCCGACGACAAGATGTGTCTCGTCGTCGTCCAGGGCCTGCCGGAGCACTTCGAGGGCGGGCTCGGGGTCCATCGGGGGGACTCCGGCCCGGCGCAGGGCGGCCTCGGCCTCGGCGTCGACCATGCCGCCCCGCCAGGGGCCCCAGGCGATGGCGGTGGCGGCGCGTCCCCGGGCACGGCGACGGTGGGCGAGCGCGTCCAGGTGGGCGTTGCCGGCGGCGTAGGCGGCCTGTCCCGCGCTGCCCCAGACGGCGGCCCCGGAGGAGTAGAGGACGAAGGCGTCCAGCGGCCGGTCACCGAGCACTTCGTCCAGGAGCCGGGCGCCCTCGGTCTTGGCGCGGCTGACGTCGGCGAAGGTCTCCGGTGCCATGTCGGTCAGGTCGACGGGCTCGGGCATGACGCCGGCGGCGTGCACCACGGCGGTCAGCGGGTGCTCGTCGGGTACGTGGTCCAGGAGGGCGACGACCGCCTCCCGGTCGGTGACGTCGCACGCCACGACGGTGGCCTCGGCCCCCAGGGCGGTCAGCTCGGCGGCCAACTCGGCGGCGCCGGGGGCCTGAGGGCCGCGTCGGCTCGTGAGGAGGAGGTGACGGGCACCGTGCCGGACGAGCCAGCGGGCCGTGTGGGCGCCGAGGGCGCCGGTGCCCCCGGTGACGAGCACGGTCCCGCGGGGCCGCCACCCACTCGTGCCGGGCCGGGGACGAGGAGCACGGACCAGACGCCGGCCGAAGACGCCGCCGGACCGTACGGCCAACTGGTCCTCGCCGCCCGGATCGGCGACCAGACCGACGATGCGGAGCGCCAGTTCGGGGGCGGCGACGGCCTCGGCCGGGGGCACGTCGATGAGGCCGCCCCAGGTGTCCGGATGGTCCAGGGCCAGGACGGTGCCGGTCCCCCACACCTGGGCCTGGTCGCACCGGACGTCCTCGCCGTCGTGGACGGCGACGGCGCCACTCGTGACACACCAGAGCGCGGCGGGTTCGGCCAGTGCGCGAACCGCCTTGACCAGCGCATGGGTGCCGGCCAACCCTCGGGTGAGACCCGCGTGGCGGGCGTGCGGCCTGTCGTCCAGCGCCAGCAGGGAGAGCACTCCGGCGGGGGAACCGAGTCGTCCCCTCAGTTCGTCCGGGCCGGCGTCGGCGATGCCGGCCGCCGTGTCGTCCGCGCCCGTACTCGTGACTGTGTCCGCGCCCGCCCCCGTGCTCGTGTCCGTGACGAGTACGGACGGCTTCCCGCCGCTCCGGGTGACGGCGTCCACCAGGGCCGGAACGAGGGGGTGGTCCCGGTGGGTCGCGGGGACCACGATGTTCCACGTCCCCTGGAGCACGCGTCCCGCGTCCGACGACACGGCCGGGTGCCAGGCGACCCGGTAACGGAGGTGTTCGGGCCCGGCTGCCGCGTCTTGGTGGCCGGGCGTGACGTCGAGCCAGTAGCGCTTGCGCTGGAAGGCGTAGGTGGGCAGGGGCACCCGCTGCACGGGACCTGTGGTGGCGAACACGGCGTTCCAGTCCGGGGACAGGCCACTCGTGTGGAGTCGTCCGACGGCACGCAGCAGGGAGTCCGTCGCACCGCCTCGACTGCGGGCGGTGGCGATGTGCACGGCACCGTCCGTCTCCGGACGGTCGGCGGCGAGCGCGGTCAGCACGGGCGCGGGCCCCAGTTCGAGGAACCGGCGCACGCCCCGGGCCACGAGGCTGCCGATGCCGTCGTGGTAGCGGACGGTTCCTCGGACGTGACGGACCCAGTACTCCGGGTCCTGAAGGTCGCCCGGCTCGGCGAGCCGGCCGGTCACGTTCGACACCACCGGAAGAGCCGGGGCCTGGTAGGTCAGCCCGGACGCCACCCGACGGAACTCATCGAGCATCGGCTCCATCAACGGCGAATGGAAGGCATGCGACACCTTCAGCCGCGTGGTGCGCTCGAAGTGACCAGCCACCTCCGTGACCGCCTCAACAGCACCCGAGATCACCACGGACCGGGGGCCGTTCACCGCCGCGATGTCCACGCCGTCGATGAGATGCTTGCGGACATCGTCCTCAGTGGCTTGTACGGCGATCATCGCCCCGCCGTCCGGCAGCGCCTCCATCAACCGCGCCCGAGCCGCCACCAGCGTCGCCGCATCCTCCAGCGACAGCACACCCGCCACATGGGCAGCGCTCAGCTCACCCACCGAATGCCCGGCCACCATGTCGGGCCGCACGCCCCACGACTCCAACAACCTGTACAGAGCCACCTCGTAGGCGAAGAGAGCCGGTTGAGTGAACCCCGTCCGGTCCAGCCCTTCCCCCTCCCCCTCCCACATCACCTCACGCAACGGCAGCCCAAGCGCCCCGACCACCTCGTCCAGCGCCCGCGCGAACACCGGAAACGCGTCGTACAACTCGCGCCCCATACCCGCACGCTGACTTCCCTGCCCCGAGAACACGAACGCCGTGCGCCCGGTGACGGGTGAGTCCCCCGGCTGCTCTCCGGAGGCCACCTCGGCCAGTCCGCGCAGCAGTTCCTCACGATCGGAGCCGACGACCACGGCCCTGCGGTCCATCGCGGCGCGGGTGGTGAGTGTGTGGCCGACGTCCGCCGGCTCCAGGTGCGGGTGACCGGCCAGGTGCTCGGCCAGTCGGCCGGCCTGAGCGCGCAGGGCGGCGTCGGTGCGGCCGGACAGGACCCACGGCACGGTCCTGCACCGTCCTGACGTCCGGTCGGTGTCCCGGCCCTCGTCCGCCGGAACGTCGGACGTGTCGTCGGGGGCCTCTTCGAGGATGACGTGGGCGTTGGTGCCGCTGATCCCGAAGGAGGAGACACCGGCGCGGCGGGGGTGGCCGGCTCGCTCCCAGGGCCGGGCCTCGGTGAGCAGTTCCACCGCTCCGGCCGACCAGTCCACGTGCGGCGACGGCTCCTCCACGTGCAGCGTCCGGGGCAGCACCCCGTGCCGCATCGCCATCACCATCTTGATCACGCCGGCCACACCCGCGGCCGCCTGGGTGTGCCCGATGTTCGACTTGACCGACCCGAGCCACAGGGGTGCGCGGTCGTGCGGCCGGTCCCGGCCGTAGGTGGCGAGCAGGGCGTCGGCCTCGATCGGGTCGCCGAGGACGGTGCCGGTGCCGTGGGCCTCGACGGCGTCGACTTCGTCGGGGCTCACGCGGGCGGCGAGCAGCGCGTCCTCCACGACGCGGCGCTGCGCCGGTCCGTTGGGTGCGGTCAGCCCGTTGGAGGCGCCGTCCTGGTTGACCGCCGACCCTCGCACGACGGCGAGCACCTCGTGACCGTTGCGGCGGGCGTCCGAGAGGCGTTCGAGCAGGACCAGGCCCACCCCTTCGGACCAGCCGGTGCCGTCGGCCGCCGCCGAGAACGCCTTGCAGCGGCCGTCGGCGGACAGCGCGCCTTGCCGGCTGAACTCCACGAAGACGTCGGGGGCGCACATCACCGTGGCGCCGCCGGCGACGGCGAGGGTGCACTCTCCGCGCCGCAGGGCGGCGCACGCCAGGTGGATGGTGACCAGGGAGGAGGAACAGGTGGTGTCGATGGTGACGGCGGGCCCCTGGAAGCCGAACGCGTACGCGACTCGGCCCGACAGTACGGCGGCCGAGTTGCCGATCATCAGGTAGCCCTCGACGTCCTCGGGCACCTGGATCGGGCGGGTGTTGTAGTCGTGGTACATGGCGCCGGCGAAGACGCCGGTGCGGGTGTCCCGCAGGGAGAGCGGGTCGATGCCCGCGCGTTCCAGGGACTCCCAGGTGAGTTCCAGCAGCAGTCGCTGCTGCGGGTCCATCGCCAGGGCCTCGCGCGGGTTGATGCCGAAGAGGGTCGCGTCGAAGTGGGCGATGTCGTCCAGGAAGCCCCCGGCGCGGGCCAGGCTGGCGCCGGGGGTGTCCGGGTCGGGGCCGTGGAGTCCGTCCAGGTCCCACCCCCGGTCGGTGGGGAACGGGGACATCGCGTCGCGGCCGTCGGCGATCAGCTCCCACAGTTCGTCGGGGGTGCGCACTCCTCCCGGCATGCGACAGCCCATGCCGACGACGGCGATCGGCTCGTGCTGGAGTTCCTCGGCCTCGCGCAGGCGGCGTCGGGTCTCGCGCAGGTCCGTCGTGGCGCGTCGGAGATAGTCGCGCAGCTTCTCGTCGTTCGCCGTCTCGTTGGACATCGGTCCCACCGTTTCGTCAGGTACCACAGGTGCGTCAGAGCCCGAGCTCGCTGTCGAGGGCCTGGAACAGTTCCTCGTCCGTGGCGGCCGCGAGATCGTCGTCGTGCCGGTCGTCCGGCTGCGGTCGGTCGCCGAGGCGGCCCTGCCAGGTGCGGATCAGGGCCTCCAGCCGGCCGGTGATGCGGGTGGCGTCGCCGTCGGCGGGCGACAGGGCGGCCAAGGCGGCCTCCAGCCGGTCGACGTCGGCCAGCACCGAACGGGAGGCGTCCGCGTCGTCCACGGCGAGTTGCTCCGCGAGGTGGCGGGCCAGGGCGGCGGGGGTGGGCTGGTCGAAGACCACGGCGGCGGACAGGTGCAGTCCGGTGGCCGCCTTGAGCTGATTGCGCAGTTCGATGCCCGCCAGGGAGTCGAAGCCGAGCTGCTGGAAGGTGACGTCGGGGTCGATCGCGTCCGGACCGGTGTGGCCGAGTACGGCTCCGACGTGGGCGCGTACCAGGTCGGCCACCGCGTGGGCCCGTTCCCCCGCCGGCAGGCCCGCGAGGTGTTCGGTCAGAGGGCGCGCGCCACCCGTGCCCGCGCCGGCACGGGTACGGGGGCGTCGGCCGTGGCCGGTGGGCACCAGGTCGAGGAGGATCGCCTGGACGTCCGCTCCGGCGGCCCGCAGTGCCGCCGGATCCAGGGAGACCGGGAGCAGAACGGGCTCGTCGGTGCCCAGGGCCTGCGAGAAGAGCCGCAGCCCGTCCTCGACGGTCAGGGAGTCCACGCCGCCGCGCCGCATGCGGAGACGGTCCGCCTCGCCCATGTCGCGCGCCATGCCCACTCCGCCCTGCCAGAGCCCCCACGCCAGCGACTGACCCGGCAGCCCCAGGTCGCGGCGGTGCCGGGCCAGGGCGTCGAGGAAGGCGTTGGCCGCCGCGTAGTTGCCCTGCCCGGCGGCGCCCAGCACCCCGGCCGCGGACGAGAACAGGACGAATCCGCCCAGGTCCTGGTCACGGGTCAGCTCGTGCAGGTGCCACGCCGTGTCGGCCTTGGGCCGCAGTACGGTGTCGATCTGCTCCTCGCTCAGACCGCCGATCAGAGCGTTGTCCATGACACCGGCGGCGTGGACGACGGCGGTGAGGGGCCGGTCCTCGGGAATGCCGGCCAGCAGCCGGGCGAGCGCCTCACGGTCGCCGGTGTCGCAGGCCGCGATCCGAACCCGGGCGCCGAGTTCCGTCAGGTCCGCGACCAGGGTGTCGGCCCCCGGGGCTTCGGCACCCCTGCGGCTGACCAGCAGCAGGTCCCGCCTGCCGTGGTCGGTGACCAGGTGCCGGGCGACGAGGCGCCCCAGGTCGCCCGTGCCACCGGTGACGAGCACGGTGCCGTCGGGCTTCCAGCCTTCGGTTCCGCCGACGCCGGCGGTCGCCCCGTCGGGCGCCCCTTCGACGCGGTGGAGCCGCGGCACGCGCGGTCCGCCGTCCCGCAGGGCGAGTTGGGGCTCACCGCGGACCGCGTACGCGGCCAGCACGGCGTGCGGGGTGTCCGGCGTCTCCTGATCGAGCAGGACGACCCGGCCGGGCTCCTCCTCCTGCGCGGAGCGCACGAGTCCCCACACCGCCGCCTGGGCGAGACCGCTCGCGTCGCCGGCCGCGTCCCCCGCACCGGTGTCGACCGCGCGGTGCGTCACCACGGCGAGCACGGAACCGGCCAGCTTCTCCTCGCCGAGCAGAGCCCGCAGCCCGGTGAGGGTGTGGTGCACGGCCGCGCGGACCCGTGCGGGAACGTCCTCGGCCGCGGCACCGGGTCCGGCCGGCGTGAGCGCCGCCCCCGTCGCCGAGACGGGGAGCAGCACGACGTCCGGCGCGCGCACCTCGCCCTCGCCGACCGCATCGACCAGGGTCGCCCAGTCCGGGTAACCGTTGTCGCCGGACGCCGCCCCGCCGACCACCGCCCAGCTGGGGGCGGAGTCCTGCTCGGCCGTCTCCGGTACCGGGATCCAGTCCACCCGGTGAAGAGCGCCGCCGTCACCGAGTACCGCCGGAAGTCCGGGCCCGTGCGGGTCGGCGGGCAGGGGCCGGGTCGCCAGGGACTCCACCGAGAGGACGGGGGAGCCCGTGGCATCGAACGCCTCCAGACCGTCACCGGTGAGACGGACCCTCAGCACCGTGGCACCTGCGGAGTGGAGACGTACCCCGTTCCACGAGAATGGAATGGCCGGCCCGTCCGTGCCGTCCGCCCGGCTCCCGCCGTCGACGACTTCCGCCAGGTGAGCGTGGAGGGCGGCGTCGAGCAGTGCCGGGTGCAGTCCGTACGCGCCGCCGTCGATGAGGTGGTCCGGCAGGGTCACCTCGGCGAGGAGGGTGTCACCGTGCCGCCAGGCGGCGCGCAGTCCCTGGAAGGCGGGGCCGTAGCGCAGCCCGTGGTCGGTGAGCGCGTCGTAGAAGCCGTCCAGTTCCAGGGCCGTGGCTCCACGCGGCGGCCAGGTCCGCATGTCCGGTGCCCCGGCGGGCGGTACGGCATCGGTCTCCTCGGCCAGGGTCCCGCCGGCGTGCCGAGTCCACGCCGTCTCCGAGGTGTCGTCCTCGGACCGGGAGTGCACCGACACCGTTCGCCGTCCCGAATCGTCGGCCTCACCCACGGTGACCTGCACCATGAGGGCGCCTCGCTCCGGCAGGACGAGCGGAGCCTCGATGGTCAGTTCCTCGACCACCGGGGAGCCCACCTCGTCGCCCGCACGGACGGCCATCTCGACGAAGGCGGTCCCGGGCAGCAGCACACTGCCCCTCACGGCGTGATCGGCGAGCCACGGCTGGGTCTCCCGGGAGACCCGCCCGGTGAGCGTGACGCCATCACCCTGGGGCGCCGACAACACGGCTCCCAGGAGGGGGTGCTGCGCCGATTCGAGGCCCGCGGCGGAGATGTCCGCCCCGGTGTCGAGGGAGTTGATCCAGTAGCGCTTGTGCTGGAAGGCGTAGGTCGGGAGGTCGACGGTGCGGGCACCGCGACCGGCGAAGAACGCCTCCCAGTCGACGGTGACACCACGGGTGTGCAGTTTGCCGAGGGTGGTGACGAGCTGGCCGGCTTCGGGGCGGTCGCGGCGCTGGGACGCGAGGAAGACGGCTTCGTCGCCGCAACCGAGTCCGGCGAGGACGGCCTGGGGGCCGACCTCGACGAAGGTGCGTACGCCTTCGTCCTCCAGGGTCTGGATGCCGTCGTGGTAGCGGACGGTGCCACGGACGTGACGGACCCAGTACTCCGGGTCCTGAAGGTCACCCGGCTCGGCGAGCCGACCGGTCACGTTCGACACCACCGGAAGAACCGGCGCGTGGTAGGTCAGCTCGGCGGCGATCTTCCCGAACTCCGCCAGCATCGGCTCCATCAGGCGCGAGTGGAAGGCGTGGGAGACCTTGAGCCGGGTGGTGCGCTCGAAGTGCGCCGCCACCTCCGTAACAGCCTCCACAGCACCCGAGATCACCACAGACCGAGGGCCGTTGACAGCGGCGATGTCCACACCGTCGATGAGGTGCTTGCGGACGTCCTCTTCTGTGGTCTGTACGGCGATCATCGCGCCGCCGTCCGGCAGCGCCTCCATGAGCCGGGCGCGGGCGGCCACCAGGGTTGCCGCGTCTCCCAGGGACAGCACACCGGCCACATGCGCGGCCGTCAGTTCACCGACGGAGTGCCCGGCCACCATGTCGGGGCGCACACCCCACGACTCCAGCAGTCGGTAGAGAGCAACCTCGTGGGCGAAGAGGGCCGGCTGCGTGAACCCTGTCCGGTCCAGGCACTCGCCCTCCCACATCACCTCACGCAACGGCAGCCCAAGCGCGTCGACCACCTCGTCCAGCGCCTGCGCGAAGACCGGGAACGCGTTGTACAGCTCACGCCCCATCCCCGCACGCTGGCTCCCCTGCCCGGAGAACACGAACGCCGTCCTGCCCTGCACCGGCGTCCCACCGGAGACGAACGTGGCAAGCCCGCTCAGCAGTTCCTCGCGGTCCCGGCCCACGACGACAGCCCGGTGCTCAAACACACTACGGGCCGTGGCCAGCGAGAACGCCACGTCCAGCGGCGACAGGTCATCCCGCCCGGCCACATACCCGGCCAGCCGCTCCGCCTGCGCCCGCAACGCACCCTCACCACGCCCGGACAGCACCCACGGAACCACCGGCAGCGGAACAAGAGCCTCCGCCGCCGCCTCTTCCTGAACCGGCGGAGCCTCTTCCAAGATGACGTGCGCGTTCGTCCCGCTGAAACCGAAGGACGACACACCCGCTCGGCGCGGACGCCCGTCGCTCACCCACTCCCGGGCCTCCGTCAGAAGCTCCACCGCCCCCGCCGACCAGTCCACGTGCGGCGACGGCTCGTCCACATGCAGGGTCCGCGGCAGCACCCCGTGCCGCATCGCCATCACCATCTTGATCACACCGCCCACACCCGCGGCCGCCTGCGCGTGCCCGATGTTCGACTTCAGCGATCCCAGCCACAACGGCGCACCGTCCTCGGGCCGCTCCTGCCCGTACGTGGCCAGCAGCGCCTGCGC
Organism: Streptomyces rochei; assembly: GCA_002155895.1. Taxonomy (GTDB): domain Bacteria; phylum Actinomycetota; class Actinomycetes; order Streptomycetales; family Streptomycetaceae; genus Streptomyces; species Streptomyces rochei. The sequence goes on along the minus strand of MUMD01000200.1, from coordinate 20,757 downwards.
CTCGATCGGGTCACCCAGCGTCGTCCCCGTGCCGTGCGCCTCCACCGCGTCCACATCCGCAGCACTCAGCCCCGCAGCCGTCAACGCCTGCCGGATCACCCGCTGCTGCGACGGACCGTTCGGCGCCGTCAACCCGTTCGACGCACCGTCCTGATTGACCGCCGAGCCCCGCACCACCGCCAGCACCCGGTGCCCGTTGCGCCGCGCATCCGACAGACGCTCCACCACCAGCACACCCACACCCTCGGACCAGCCCGTGCCGTCCGCACCCGCCGAGAACGCCCTGCACCGCCCGTCAGGAGACAGACCACGCTGGCGACTGAACTCCACGAAGCTGTCCGGCGTGGCCATGACCGCCACGCCACCCGCCAGGGCGAGCGAGCACTCACCGTTGCGCAGCGCCTGGGCCGCCAGGTGAAGGCTGACCAGCGACGACGAGCACGCCGTGTCCACCGACATCGCGGGGCCCTCCAGGCCCAGCGCGTACGAGACACGGCCGGCGACGACACTGCCGGAGCTGCGACCGGTGAGGTAGTCGTGGTACATGACGCCGGCGAAGACGCCGGTGGCGCTGCCCTTCAGCGCGGAGGGCCGGATACCCGCGTGCTCCAGGGCCTCCCAGGCCGTCTCCAGCAGCACCCGCTGCTGCGGGTCCATGGTCAGGGCCTCACGCGGGCTGATACCGAAGAAGTCCGGGTCGAACTCGGCGGCGTCGTGCAGGAAACCGCCGTGCTTGACGTAACTGCTGTGGGGCGCGGCCATGTCCGGGTCGTAGAGCCGCTCGACCTCCCAGCCGCGGTCGGCCGGGAACTCGGAGATGCCGTCGATGCCGTCGGCGACCATGCGCCACAGGTCGTCGGGACCGGTGACGCCGCCCGGGTAGCGGCAGCCGATGCCGACGATGGCGATCGGTTCGTCGTCGGCGGTCGCCCCTCCTCCGGACGCCGGCGCCGTGGCGGGTGCGGCGGTGTCCTCGCGGTCACCCAGCAGTTCCTCCATGAGGAGGTCGGCGAGGCTTCGGGCGCTGGGATAGTCGAAGACGACGGTGGTCGGCAGCGGGACTCCGCTGACTATCTTGAGTCGGTTCCTGAGTTCCAGCGCGGTCAGCGAGTCGTAGCCGAGTTCCAGGAAAGCCCGGTCGGGGTCGATGGGGTCGGCCGAGGCATGTCCGAGCACCCACGCGGCGTGGCTGCGGACGAGGTCCAGCAGGGTCTCGCGGGCCTTGGGCTCGGGCAGCCCGGCCAGCTGCCCCGCGAGACCTCCGGTGCCGGGGCCGCCCTCCCCCGCCGCCGCGGGGCCGCCGGCCACTGGACGCGCCGCGCGGTGCGCGGACTGGGTGGCCGGTCGCAACAGGGGCGGGAGTTCGGTGCCGCCGCCGATCCAGGCTCCCCGCCGCCGGGTGTGCAGGACGGCGGTGTTGAGGACGAGCGGTGCCAGGAGAGCGTGCTCGGTGGTCAGGGCCTGGTCGAACAGGGAGAAAGCCTGATGCGTCTTGATCGCGGGCACGCCCAGGGAACGGATGCGGTTGAGATCGACGTCGGTGAGCTGGGCGGTGAGGCCGACGGGCGGGTCCCAGGTGGCGTACGCGAGCGAGGTGGCGGGCAGTCCGGTGGCCCGGCGGTTCTGGGCGAGAGCGTCGAGGAAGACGTTGGCGGCGGCGTAGTCGCCCTGTCCCGCCGCCAGGATGAGTCCGCCGGACGAGGAGAACATCACGAACGCCGTCAGGTCCGCGTCCCGGGTGAGGACGTGCAGGTTCCAGGCCGCGTCGGCCTTGGGACGCATGACACGTTCCATGGATTCCGGGGTGAGGGTGGTCACCAGGCCGCCCTCGGCGATGCCCGCCGTGTGCACGACGCCCCTGAGGGGGCGGTCGGCGGGAATCGCGGCGAGCACCTCGGCCAGCGCTTCGCGGTCTGCCACGTCGCACTGCTCCACGCTCACCTCGGCGCCCGACGCGGAAAGCTCCTCGACCAGGTCCGCGGCCCCCTGTGCGGCCATGCCGCTCCGGCTGATCAGCAGCAGGTGGCGGACACCGTGCTCGGCGACCAGGTGACGGGCGACGAGCGAGCCCAGCCCTCCGGTGCCGCCGGTGATGAGCACCGTACCGTCGGGGTCCCACGGCCCCTCCGTCGCGGCGTCCGCGCCGGGGTCGATCGCGGAGAGGCGCGGCATCAGCATCCGGTCGCCGCGCAGGGCGAGTTCGCCCTGCCGGCTGCCGAGGGCCTCGGCCAGCGCTGTCGGGTCGGGCGCCTCCCCGTCCTGGCCGGGGTCGAGGTCCAGGAGGCCGAAGCGGCCGGGCATCTCTTCGGCGGCGGCCCGCACCAAACCCCACACCGGCGCCTGCGCCACGTCGACCGCCGCGGCGTCCGCCCCGGCCGCACCGCACGTCACGACGACCAGACGGGTGGCCGCGAGGAGGTCGTGCTCCAGCCACTGCTGGAGCACCGGCAGGACCCGGCTGGTGAAGGAGCGCATCCGGTCCGGCAGGTACGGGGTGGACTCGGCCGTGTCACCGAGGTGATGGGCATCGAGGACGACCGCTTCGGGGAGCGGGGCTCCATCGGCGACGGCGGCGACGAGCGCGGCCACGTCCGGGAAGACGGCAACGTCCTGGTCGCCGGCGAGAGGGGACTGCCCCAGCAGCGCCCAGGAGGTGTCCGGGGCGACCGGCCCCGGCACCTGCAGCCACTCCACCTGGTACAGGGCCTCGCGTTCCTCACCGGATCCGCCCCCGAGCCGGTCCGCCGAGACGGGGCGGGCGGTGATGTTCCGTACGTCGGCCACGGGAGCCCCGTGGGTGTCGGCGACCGTGACGGTGCCTCCGTCCGCCGAGACCCGCACGCGCAGTACGGCGGCACCGGTGGCGTGGAGCCGGACACCGCTCCAGGAGAAGGGGATCGAAGGGCTCTCCTCGCCCTCCTGCTCCTCCAGGATGCTGACGTGCAGGGCGGCGTCCAGCAGCGCCGGGTGCAGTCCGAAGGCGGCCGCGTCATCCAGCGCGCTGTCGGGGAGCGCCACCTCGGCGAACAGTTCACCGTCGCGCCGCCAGGCGGCACGCAGTCCCTGGAAGACCGGCCCGTAGCCGAAGCCGCGCTCGGTGAGCCGCTCGTAGAAGCCGTCCGCGGGCAGGGGGACCGCCCCCTGAGGAGGCCAGATCCGCAGATCGGCGGCGTGCGCGGCTCCGTCCGGGTCGGCGGCGGTCAGGACGCCGGTGGCGTTGCGCGCCCAGGGCTCGTCCGACGGCGCCGACTCGAGCCGGGAGTGGATGAGCAGGTGCCGGGTGCCGGAGCTGTCGGGCCCTTCCACCACGACCTGCACGGCCACGCCCTCGTGCTCGGGCAGAACGAGCGGTGCCTCGATGGTCAGTTCGTCGAGGACGGGACAGCCGACCTGGTCACCGGCGTGGAGCGCGAGTTCCACGAAGGCGGTTCCGGGCAGCAGTGTGGTGCCGAGGACCGCGTGGTCGGCGAGCCAGGGGTGGGTCGACAAGGAGAGACGACCGGTCAGCACCACGCCATCGCTGCCGGGCAACGACAACATGGCGCCGAGCAGCGGGTGTTCCGCGGACCGCTGCCCGAGGCCGGACGGATCACCGACGGTGAGGGCGGCGTCGAGCCAGAAGCGTTCACGCTGGAAGGCGTAGGTGGGGAGGTCGACGGTGCGGGCACCACGACCGGCGAAGAACGCCTGCCAGTCGACGGTGACACCACGGGTGTGCAGCTCACCCAGCGCGGTGACCAGCTGAACCGCCTCGGCACGGTCGCGGCGCTGGGCCGCCACGAACACGCCGTCGTCGCCGCAACCGAGTCCGGCCAGGACGGCCTGCGGGCCGACCTCGACGAAGGTACGTACGCCTTCACCCGCCAGGGTCCGGATGCCGTCGTGATAGCGGACGGTCCCACGGACATGGCGGACCCAGTACTCCGGGTCCTGGAGATCACCCGGCTCAGCGAGCCGGCCGGTCACGTTCGACACCACCGGGACAGCCGGCGCGCGGTAGGTCAGCCCGGACGCCACCCGACGGAACTCATCGAGCATCGGCTCCATCAACGGCGAATGGAAGGCATGCGACACCTTCAGCCGCGTGGTGCGCTCGAAGTGACCAGCCACCTCCGTGACGGCCTCCGTGGCACCGGAAATGACCACGGACCGGGGGCCGTTCACAGCCGCGATGTCCACACCGTCGATGAGGTGCTTGCGGACTTCCTCTTCCGTGGCCTGCACGGCGATCATCGCCCCGCCGTCCGGCAGCGCCTCCATCAGCCGGGCGCGGGCGGCCACCAGGGTTGCCGCATCCTCCAGCGACAGCACACCCGCCACATGGGCAGCACTCAGCTCACCCACCGAATGCCCGGCAACCATGTCCGGCCGCACACCCCACGACTCCAACAGCCGGTAGAGAGCCACCTCGTGAGCGAAGAGAGCCGGCTGTGTGAACCCCGTGCGGTCCAGCCCCTCGCCGTCCCACATCACCTCACGAAGAGGCAGCCCAAGCGCCCCGACCACCTCGTCCAGCGCCCGCGCGAACACCGGGAACGCGTCGTACAACTCGCGCCCCATACCCGCACGCTGGCTCCCCTGCCCGGAGAACACGAACGCCGTCCTGCCCGCCACCGGCGTCCCACCGGAAACCACCCCGGCGAGCCCACTCAGCAGCTCCTCGCGGTCCCGGCCCACCACAACGACCCGGTGCTCCAGCACACTCCGCGTCGTAGCCAGCGAGAACCCGACATCCAGCGGCGACAGATCCTCCCGCCCGGCCACGTACCCGGCCAGCCGCTCCGCCTGCGCCCGCAACGCACCCTCGCCACGTCCCGACAGCACCCACGGAACGACCGGCAGCGGCGTCGCAGCTTCCTCTTCTGCCTCTTCCTGAACCGGCGGTGCTTCCTCCAGGATGACGTGCGCGTTCGTCCCGCTGATACCGAAGGACGACACACCCGCCCGGCGCGGACGCCCGCCCTGAACCCAGGGCCGGGCCTCCGTCAGAAGCTCCACCGCCCCCGCCGACCAGTCCACGTGCGGCGACGGCTCCTCCGCATGCAGGGTCCGCGGCAGCACCCCGTGCCGCATCGCCATCACCATCTTGATCACACCGGCGACACCCGCAGCCGCCTGCGCGTGCCCGATGTTCGACTTCAGCGACCCCAGCCACAACGGCGCACCACTGTCCGGCCGCTCCTGCCCGTACGTGGCCAGCAGCGCCTGCGCCTCGATCGGGTCACCCAGCGTGGTGCCCGTGCCGTGTGCCTCCACCGCGTCCACGTCCGCGGCGCTGAGCCCCGCGGCCGTCAACGCCTGCCGGATCACCCGCTGCTGCGACGGACCGTTCGGCGCCGTGAAGCCGCTGGAGGCGCCGTCCTGGTTCACGGCCGAGCCCCGCACCACCGCGAGCACCCGGTGACCGTTGCGCCGTGCGTCCGACAGACGCTCGACCACGAGCACGCCCACGCCCTCGGACCAGCCCGTGCCGTCCGCACCGGCCGAGAACGCCTTGCAGCGGCCGTCCGGGGAGAGCGCCCGCTGGCGGCTGTACTCGACGAACATGTTCGGCTGGGTCATGACGGTGACGCCGCCGACGAGGGCCAGGGAGCACTCGCCGCGCCTCAGCGCCTGAGCGGCCAGGTGCAGGCTGACCAGGGACGACGAGCAGGCGGTGTCGACCGACACGGCCGGGCCCTCCAGGCCCAGGGTGTAGGAGACGCGACCGGAGACGATGCTGGCGACGCTGCCCGCCGCGAGGTACGCCTCCAGGTCCTCGGGGACGGCCGTACCGCCGGAGCCGTAGTCGCAGTACATGACGCCGCCGAAGACGCCGGTGCGGCTGCCCCGGAGTGACGTGGGGTCGATGCCGGCGCGTTCCAGCGCCTCCCAGGAGGTCTCCAGCAGCAGCCGCTGCTGCGGGTCCATCGCCAGGGCCTCACGCGGGCTGATGCCGAAGAAGCCCGCGTCGAACTCGGCGGCGCCGTCGAGGAAGCCGCCGTCCCGCACATAGCTCTTGCCGGACTTGTCCGGGTCGGGGTCGTACAGGCCGTCGACGTCCCAGCCGCGCTCGCGCGGGAACGGGGTGATGCCGTCGCGGCCGTCGGCGACGAGTTGCCACAGTTCCTCGGGGGTGGTGACCCCGCCGGGCAGGCGGCAGCTCATGCCGACGATGGCGATCGGTTCGCGTTCGGACTGCTCGGCTTCGTTCAGACGGCGACGGGCTTCGCGGAGGTCGGCCGTGGTCCGCTTGAGGTAATCGAGCAGCTTCTCTTCGTTCGACATCCGCACACCAGCCTCTTCAGTACATGGGTCGGCCAGGCGTCGCGGCGCCGGCCGGTCGTGGCGCGGCCGCCTCCGGCGGCCGGCGTTCCCGTCTTCTCAGTCCGTCGTGCTCGGGGCGCCGTCCGCGCAGCCGGTCTCCACGGCCCAGCGGATGATGCGGCAGACGCCGTCGATCTCCTCCTCGCCGATGACCTCGCCGGTCGGCAGTGCCAGTACCCGCTCGGCCAGTGCCTCGGAGCGCGGCAGCGGCAGGGGGGCGTGGGTCTCGGGCCGGTCGCTGTAGGGGGCGAGTTGGTGGCAGCAGGGGTGGAAGTAGCGGCGGGCGAGCACGTTGTGGCGTTCCAGTACGGCGTGCACCTGGTCGGCGTGGACGCCGGCCTCGGCCTGGTCGATCTCGACGACCAGGTACTGGTGGTTGGCCCGCTCCCCCGGCTCCTGTCCCCGGACGGAGATGCCGGGCAGTCCCGCCAGCCCTTCCTCGTAGAGGCGGTGGTTGCGGGTGTTCTGCTCGATCAGGGCGTCCACGCGTTCCAGGGAGACCAGTCCCATGGCCGCGCTGGCCTCGCTCATCTTGGCGTTGGTGCCGGAGGAGATCACCTCGCGGTCCTCGCCGATGCCGAAGTTGCGCATGGCGCGGGCGCGTTCGGCGACCCGGGGATCGTCCGTGACCAGGGCTCCGCCTTCGAAGCTGTTGATGAACTTCGTGGCGTGGAAGGAGAAGACCTCGGCGCTGCCGAAGCCGCCGACGGGGCGTCCGCGGTGGGTGGAGCCGAGGGCGTGGGCGGCGTCGAACAGCAGGGGCAGTCCGTGGCGGTCGGCGAGTTCGGTGAGTTCGTCGATCGGGCAGGGGCGGCCGAAGGCGTGCACGCCCAGGATGGCGCCGGTGGCGGGTCCGACGAGTTTCTCGGCGTGCGCCGGGTCGATACCGGCGGTCTCCTCGTCGACGTCGCAGAAGACGGGGGTGAGGCCGATCCAGTCGAGGGCGTGCGGGGTGGCCACCCAGGTGAAGGACGGGACGATCACCTCGGCGCCGGCCTGCACGCCGGTGGCGCGGGCCGCGAGCTGGAGGGCGACGGTCGCGTTGCACGTCGCGACGGCGTGGGCGGTGCCGGCCAGTGCGGCGACCCGCTCCTCGAGTTCGCGCACCAGCGGGCCGCTGCTCAGCCACCGGCGGTCCAGCGCATCGTCGATTTTTTCCCGGAGTTTTTCGCGGTCGCCTATATTGGGGCGGCCGACGTGCAGTGGCTCGCGGAATACGGGAAGTCGGAACACGGGGGGAGCATAAAGAGCGGGAACGTACGGTGTTAACCCCTAGCTCTTCGGGGACACCCCTACGCTGTGCCGCCGTGGGACGTGGTGGGCGAGGTGGCCGCCGGTTGCCACCCCTATTCTTCGGGGGAACACGCTGACGGTGGCGGGGGACGTTATTTCCGGGGTTCTGGAGCATTCCCTGTGCTGTCTTTCCTTGAATAGGCTCGCCGACGAATGGGGAAAGGTACGACCGAAGGGGATCTCCCATGGCCGATGTATTTCCCGCGACGGCGCCGCCGCTCGGACCGCCGGACCGGCAGAGCGCGATGCGCACGGCCGCGCGGCTGGCCGAGTCGGCGCTCGCCGTGGAGGGGGTGGCCACCGGCGACCGGGAGTTCCGGGACTGGTACGCGGGGCGGGTGCGCGACGACGTCGCCGAGGTCCGCAGGATCGCGCTGGACCGGCTGTCCGGCTGGCGTTCCGAGCCGGGCACCGGCAACCTGGTGCACGACTCGGGCCGCTTCTTCTCGGTGGAGGGGCTGGCGGCCGAGGATGTCGACGGTGGCTCACCGGGGTGGGAGCAGCCGGTGATCCGGCAGCCGGAGATCGGCATCCTGGGGCTGGTCGCCAAGGAGTTCGGCGGGGTGCTGCACTTCCTGATGCAGGCCAAGAACGAGCCGGGCAACCACAACGGCGTCCAGTTGTCCCCCACCGTCCAGGCGACGCGCAGCAACTACAGCAGGGTCCACCAGGGCGCTTCGGTGCCGTACGTGGAGTTCTTCCAGCAGGCCGGGCGCCACCATGTGCTGGCCGACTCCCTCCAGTCGGAGCAGGGTTCGTGGTTCGTCGGGAAGCGGAACCGGAACATCGTGGTGGAGGTGGGGCGGGAGGTCGAGGTCGGGGCCGGGGAGAGCTTCCGGTGGCTCACCCTGGGCCAGATCCACCGGCTGCTGGCCGAGGACGACGTGATCAACATGGACGCCCGGTCGGTCCTGGCCTGCCTGCCCTTCGGCGGCGCCGGCGAGGGGGCGCCGGCTTCGACGGCCGTGCTGCGGTCCTGCGTGGAGGAGACGGGCGCCCTGCACCCCACCGGGGAGATCCTGAGCTGGCTGGCGGGTCTGCGGGCGGGCAGCGGCCTGGCGGTGCGGCGGGTGCCGCTGGACGAGGTGCGCGGGTGGAAGCGCACCGAGGAGTGCGTGGCCCACGAGGACGGGCGGTTCTTCCGCGTGATCGGGGTGGATGTGCGGGCCGCGGGCCGCGAGGTGCGGCAGTGGACGCAGCCCTTGATCGAGCCGGTGGCGCAGGGCGTGGTGGCCTTCCTGGTCGCCGAGATCGGCGGTGTGGTGCACGCCCTGGTCAACGCCCGTACCCAGGCGGGTCTGATCGACAAGGTGGAGCTGGCGCCGACGGTGCAGTGCGTGCCGTCGAACTATCCGCGGGCGCCGTACCCGCCGCAGTTGCGCTTCCTGGACGAGGTGCTGGAAGCGCCGGCGGAGCGCGTCCGGTTCGACAGTCGTCTGTCGGAGGAGGGGGGCCGGTTCCACCACGCGGTCAACCGCTATCTGATCGTCGACTGGCACGGCGACCACCGGATCGAGGACGACACGTTCCGCTGGGTCGCCCTGCATCAGCTCGCCGGGCTTCTCCGGCACGGCCATTACCTGAACATCGAGGCCCGCAGTCTCGTCGCCTGCCTGCACAGTCTGGCCGGCGGGACCCGGGCGACCGGCACGGGCGAGGAGGTCCCGGCACGATGACGGCGGCACACGACGGTGACGCGGACACCATGGAGTACACCCGGCTGGGGCGTACGGCGCTGCAGGTGAGCAGGTTGTGCCTGGGCACCTTGAACCTGGGCGTCCGCACCACCCGCGAAGAGGCGTTCGCGCTGATGGACGAGGCGCTGGAGCGCGGTGTCAACTTCTTCGACACGGCCGACCAGTACGGCTGGCAGGAGCACAAGGGGTTCACCGAGGAGCTGATCGGCGACTGGCTCGCCCAGGGGGGCGGCCGGCGCGAGCGGGTGGTGCTGGGCACCAAGGTGTTCAACCCGATGAGCGATCTGCCCAACGACCAGGGGCTGTCGGCCCGGCACATCATCGCGGGGTGCGAGAACTCGCTGCGGCGGCTGCGCACGGACTGGATCGACCTGTACCAGATGCACCACGTGGACCGCGCGGCCTCCTGGGAGGAGGTGTGGCAGGCCATGGAGGTGCTGGTCCAGCAGGGCAAGATCCGGTACGTGGGGTCGTCCAACTTCGCGGGCTGGCACCTGGCGGCGGCGCAGGAGGCGGCGAACCGGCGGCACTTCCTGGGCATCGTCTCCGAGCAGTGCGTGTACAACCTGGTGACCCGGTACGTGGAGCTGGAGCTGGTGCCGGCGGCGCAGGCGTACGGCATGGGCATCCTGGTCTGGTCCCCGCTGCACGGTGGTCTGCTCGGCGGGGCGCTGCGCAAACTCGCCGACGGCACCGCCGTGAAGACGGCGCAGGGCCGGGCGTCGGTGGCGCTGGAGCAGCACCGGGCCGCGGTGACCCGCTACGAGAAGCTGTGCGCCGAGGCGGGGCTGGATCCGGCGGAGGTCGCACTCGCGTGGGTGCTGAACCGGCCGGGGGTGACCTCGGTGGTGGTGGGCCCCCGCACCACCGCGCAGCTGGACGGGGCGCGGCGGGCACTCGGCCTGCGGCTGGACGAGGGTCTGCTGGCCGAGCTGGAGGAACTGTTCCCGCCGCTCGGCAACGGTGGTCCGGGACCGGAGGCGTGGGCATGGTGAAGCGGGTACTGGTGGCCGGAGGGGCAGGGTTCATCGGGTCGCACTACGTGCGCACCCTGCTCACCGGAGGGTTCCCCGCCTGGGCGGGCGCCGAGGTGACCGTCCTGGACAAGCTGGCGTACGCCGGCAATCCGGCCAACCTCGAACCGGTGGCGGGCGGGTACACGTTCGTGAAGGGGGACATCTGCGACAGCGAGCTGCTGGCGTCGCTGGTCCCGGGCCACGACGTGGTGGTCAACTTCGCGGCCGAGACCCATGTGGACCGGTCGATCACGGCGGCGGACGTGTTCGCGCTGACCAACGCGGTGGGCGCGCACCGGCTGGCCGCGGCGTGCCTGGCGGCGGGAGCGCGGCTGGTGCACGTGTCCACGGACGAGGTGTACGGCTCGATCGACGCGGGCTCGTGGACGGAGGAGGCGCCGTTGTCGCCGAACTCCCCGTACGCGGCGGCGAAGGCCGGCGGGGACCTGCTGGTGCTGTCGTACGCGCGGACGCACGGGCTGGACGTGCGGGTCACCCGGTGCGGCAACAACTACGGGCCCTACCAGTACCCGGAGAAGGTCATCCCGCTGTTCGTGACCCGTCTGCTGGAGCGCCGCCCGGTGCCGCTGTACGGGGACGGGCTGAACGTCCGGGACTGGATCCATGTGGACGACCACTGCCGGGGCATCCAGCTGGTGGCCGAACGGGGCGTGCCGGGCGAGGTGCACCACATCGCGGGCGGGACGGAGCTGACCAACCTGCAGCTGACCGACCGTCTGCTGCGGGCCCTGGACGCCGGGCCGGAGATGGTGCGGCGGGTGCCGGACCGCAAGGGACACGACCGGCGGTACTCGCTGGACGACGGGAAGCTGCGGGCGCTGGGCTTCCGGCCGGGTGTCCCCTTCGACGAGGGCCTGGCCGACACGGTCCGCTGGTACGTCGACCATCCGGCGTGGTGGAAGCCGCTGTGCGAGGGGCTGCCGGCGGCCTGAGCGGGCCGAGCCGCACGTACGGACGAGAGCCGCGAACCGGTCGGTTCGCGGCTCTCACATGTGGTGGCCCGCCACTTCACGCCGTAGCAGCCGTAGCAGCCTGCCCAGCCGTACCGACCGTCCCGGTCGTACCAGCCATACCAGCCGGCCCGGTCGTACCGGCCGGCCCAGCCGGGTCGCCGCCGCACCGGTCGTCCCGGTCGTTCAGGAACGGGTCGGGTTCAGCAGCTCGGCCGCCCGCGCCCGCAGGGCCTTGCGGTCGGTCTTGCGGTTGGCGTTGAGGGGGAACGCGGGCACGTGGTGGAAGTGCCGTGGGATCATGCGCTCCGGAAGATGGGCGCGCAGGGCGCGGACCAGGACGGCCGGGGAGAGGCGTTCACCGGTGTAGAAGCCGACCAGCGCGTTCTGGCCGTCCGGCGTGGGCACCGCCACCGTGACGGCGTCCTGCACGCCGGCCACGTCCCGCATCCGCTGGTCGATCTCGGCGGGCTCGACCCGCCAGCCCTGTACCTGGACCTGGGCGTCGAGGCGGTCCACGTAGGCCAGCACCTCGCCGCGGACCCGGCGCACCCGGTCGCCCGTGCGGTACCAGCGGCGGCCGTCGCGCTCCAGGAAGCGGCCCCGGTCGTCCGCCGGGTCCAGGTAGCCGGGGGTCGTCTGCGGCCCGGTCACGACGAGTTCGCCCTCGTCGGCCGCGGGTTCGCCGTCCTCGCCGAGGAGCAGCCAGTCGTGTCCCTTGTGCACGGTGCCGATGGGCACCAGGCCGTTCCCGGCCGGGTCCGCCGCGTCCTGCGGTGACCAGCGGTGGCCGGTGACGGTGACGGTCAGCTCCGTGGGGCCGTAGAGGTTCTCCACGTGCGAGTGGGGAGCCGCCCGGTGCCAGTCCCCGGCGTCCCGGCAGGTGAGTGCCTCACCGGCGAAGAAGCTCCAGCGCAGGCCGGGCAGCGCGCCCTCCCCCAGTCCTCCGGTGCGGCGGGCCAGGGCGATGGCGCTGGGCGTGGAGAACCACACGGTGAGTCCGGCCGACGCGGCGAAACCGGGCAGGTCCCGGTAGGCGGCGGCCGGAAGCTGCTGGGCGGTGGCCCCCGCGCCCCAGGCGCAGAACAGGTCGAACAGGGAGCAGTCGAAGTTGAGGTCGAACGTCTGGGAGAAGACGTCCTCGGGAGTGAAGGGGTAGCGGGTGTCCAGCACCTGGAAGTAGTGGTCGGTGGCGCCGTGCGTGACGCGCACGCCCTTGGGCCGACCGGTGGATCCCGAGGTGAACAGGATGTAGGCGGTGTCCTCGGGGCGGACGGGGCGGGGCGCGGTGAGCGCGTGCGCGGCGTCGGCCCGGAGGGTGCCGCCCTCGGTGGCCAGCACCGGCGGGGTGCGGACACCGGGCTCGGTGGCCGCGGCGAGCAGGGCCCGTCCGGTCTCGTCGGCGACGACCGCGGACACCTCGGCCGCGTCCAGCATCTGCCGGATGCGGGAGGCGGGGAAGGAGGTGCTCATCGGTACGACCGTCATGCCGCCGCACAGTGCCGCGAGGACGCCGGTGTAGGCGTCGGGTCCCTTGTCCGCCAGGACCGCGACGGTGCCGGGGCCGCCCCGGGCGTCGCCGTCGGCCGCGCGCAGCAGGGTCCCGGCCCAGGTGAGCGCGCGCTCGTGCAGTTCCCGGTAGGTCAGGGCCCAGCCGGGTCCGCGGACCGCGGCCCGCTCGGGGGCCAGGGCGAGGCCGCTCAGGAACCGCGTGTGCAGGGCACCGCCGTACTCCTCGGACATGGATGCGCTCCTCGGGCGGTCGGTCACGCCTCGGCGTGGGGCCGGTTGCGGGGCTGGAGGGCCAGTCGCGGGTTGACGCGCACCACGTCGAAGTTGTCGGTGGTGCAGGCGACCCGGCCGAAGAGGTTGTCGGGTCCGGCGACGTGCACGGTCGCCACGTCGTTCCGGCGCAGCGCGGCCACGACCTCCGGCCAGCGCATGGGCCTCACGATGCCGTCCAGCAGCAGGGTGCGGATCTGGTCGCCCTCGGTCAGCAGGGTGCCGTCGTGGTCGGAGACGACGGGCATCCGGGGGTCGGTGAAGGGCAGCTTGCCCAGCACCTCGTCCTCGGCGCGGCGGCGCAGGTCGGCGAATCGCGCCGAGTGCAGCGGCGGGCGCATCGTGTAGAGGGACAGCCCGCCGAGGGAGCGGATGCGCTTCTTGAACCGGTCGAGGCCCTGCTCGCGCAGCGAGACCATGTAGAGGTCGTGGTCGACGTAGCAGGAGATCTCGTACCACTCGTCGCGTGCCTCGAGTTCGGCGAGCATCTCGCGGAGCTTCGGCTCGGGCGTGCGGACGAAGGAGTGGGTGACCACGTCCGTGTGGTGCTCGGCGAAGTAGGCGTCCTGGCAGGCGGCCAGCCGCGTGGTCATCAGCACCGCGTCCGAGAAGGGCAGGGAGCCGGTGTAGGCCGCTGCGGCCTTCCCGCCGAAGCTGGGGCCGGCGCACAGGTCGGGGGCGACGCCGAGTTCCGCCTCCGCCCATTCCGCCAGGGCCAGGCAGTTGACCAGGAAGGCGACCTGGGCGGCTTCGCTGTAGTCGTGCTCGGACTGCCGGTATCCGTCGATCAGTGAATAGCCGAGGACCTCTTCGGCGATGGCCACCAACCGCCGTGCGTAAGGGTTGGCCACCATGAAACGTCCCACGTCCGCGAATGACATCGCCCCCATGCCGGGGAAGACGATCGCGGAGCGGGACGAGGGTGTGGTGCTCGAATCCATCTGCATGGCCGACCGCCTTTCGTTCCTGCCGCAGGCGTCAAAAGTAGGGAACACCGATGGCCGCAAAAACCCCTACGTGCCCTTGGTGGCCCTAGGGGCAGGCCCCGGACGCTAGGGGTTGGGCGGCCCCGGCGGCCGGAATACGGTGACTGCGCACATGAGGGAAGCCGTGTGGTGCGTTCCCCGCTGATCGGAGATGGGAAAGAGCCGGCGCCGAAGCCCGGACTCGTCGCACCCGGCATTCCGTTCACCAGGGAGATGTCACATGCGTGTCCTCGTCACGACACTCGCGCTCGATTCGCACTTCTACAACACGGTGCCGATCGCCTGGGCGTTGCGCAGCGCCGGTCACGAGGTTCGGGTGGCCAGCCAGCCCGACCTCGTGCCCACGATCACCCGGGCCGGCCTGACGGCCGTCCCCGTGGGCCGGGAACTGAACCTGATGGAGCAGTCCCAGCAGGCCCCGGAGTCGGCGGAGGCCGGCTACGGCAGCGGCTTCAACATCGCGGAGACCGACCCCGCCAAGCTGACCTGGGAGTACGTCCGGGACACGCTCGCCGCCTACGCGCACATCGCGGAGCTGTCCACCAACACCGAGATGCTCACCGACCTGACCCGGTTCGCCCGGGCGTGGCAGCCGGACCTGGTGCTGTGGGACGCGATGAGCTATGTCGGCCCGGCCGTCGCCCGGGCCTGCGGTGCCGCGCACGCGCGGCTGCTGTTCGGTACCGACCACTGGGCCCGGATGCGGGAGCTGTACCTGCGTCTGGCCGCGGAGCAGCCCGAGGAGGCACGGGTGGACGCGCTCGGGGACTGGATCACCGGCCGGCTGGCCGGGCTGGGCTGTGCGCCGGAGGGCGACGGGCGGTTCGACGAGGAGCTGGTGGTCGGTCAGCGCACCATCGACCCGCTGCCGTCGTTCCTGCGGATCGAGGCGGGGCTCAACCGCATCCCGGTGCGTCCGGTGGCGTACAACGGTCCGTCGGTGGTCCCGGACTGGGTGACGCACGAGCGGCCGGAGCGGCCGCGGGTGGTGCTCACCCTCGGGCTGACCCTGCCCGAGGCCTACAACGACGGTTTCCCGATCACCGACCTGCTGGCGGCGGCGGCCGAGATGGACGTGGAGCTGATCGCCACGGTCGGCTCCGCGACGGCCGAGTCGCTGTCCGGGACCACCCTGCCCGAGAACGTGCGGCTGGTGGACTTCGTGCCGCTGAACGAGCTGCTGCCGACCTGCTCGGCGATCATCCACCACGGGGGCATGGGCACCCTGCAGAACACCCTGCGGCACGGTGTGCCCCAGGTGATCGTGCCGGGCTGGCTGTGGGACGAGCGGGCCACCGCGCTGGCGGTGCAGGCGCAGGGGGCGGGGCTGATGATCGAGCCCCGTGAGTTCCGGGCCGACACGTTGCAGGCCGCGGTGGAGCGGGTGCTGAACGAGCCCTCCTTCGCCGACAGCGCCGAGCGGCTGGCCAAGGAGCTGCTGTCCGCGCCGGCGCCGCGGGACATCGTGCCCGAGCTGGAGCGGCTGGCGGCCGAGCGGGCATGAAGGGCATCCTGCTGGCGGGCGGACACGGCTCCCGGCTGCATCCCCTGACGCTCGCCGTGTCCAAGCAGCTGCTGCCGGTCAACGACAAGCCGATGATCTACTACCCGCTGTCGGTGCTGATGCTGGCCGGCATCCGGGAGATCACGGTCATCTCCACGCCGCACGATCTGCCGCAGATCCGGCGGCTGCTGGGCGACGGCTCCGCGCTGGGGCTGCAGCTCGACTACGTGGAGCAGCCGGTGCCCGGTGGCCTGGCCGAGGCGTTCATCCTGGCCGCGGACAACATCGGCGACGATCCGGTGGCACTGGTGCTGGGGGACAACGTCTTCCACGGCAACAACTTCTACGAGATCCTGCAGAGCGCCGCGCACGAGGTCGACGGGTGCGTGCTGTTCGGGTATCCGGTCGAGGACCCGGAGCGGTACGGGGTCGGGGTCACCGACGCGGAGGGGCGGCTGGTCTCCATCGAGGAGAAGCCGGCCCGGCCCAGCTCCAACCGGGCCATCGTGGGGTTGTACTTCTACGACAACGACGTGATCGACATCGCGAAGAACCTGCGGCCCTCCCCGCGGGGCGAACTGGAGATCACCGATGTGAACCTGCACTACCTGCGGCGCGGGAAGGCCAGACTGGTCGACCTGGGCCGGGGGTTCGCGTGGCTGGACGCCGGCACGCCGTCCTCGCTGCTCGCGGCGGGCCAGTACGTGTCGGTGCTGGAGCAGCGCCAGGGTGTGCGCATCGCCTGCGTGGAGGAGGTGGCGCTGCGGATGGGCTTCATCGACGCGGAGGCGTGCGAGCGGCTCGGTGCGCGACTGCCGGCCTCGGCCTACGGCGCGTACGTGCGGTCCATCGCCGCCGAACTGGCCTAGCCGTACGCCCGTGGGGGCCCTCACGGGTCGCGCGCACCGCCCGGGAACCGGGCGGTGCGCGCGCGGTAAGCGCGCGGTGCTCGGGCGGTAAGCGGAGCACCGCAGTCTGGAAGCATGCCAACTCCAGTCAACGGACGCCTGCACAAGGGCCTCGTCCTGGCCATCGCCTGCGCGGCGGTGGTCCTGCTGACGGTGGACCTGACCGTCCTGCACCTCGCCATTCCCAAGCTGATCGGTGATCTCGATCCCTCGGCCACCCAGATCCTGTGGATCGCGGACATCTACGGGTTCGTCCTGGCGGGTCTGCTGATCACCATGGGTTCGATCGGCGACCGCATCGGCCGCAAGAAGCTGCTGCTGATCGGTACGGTCGCGTTCGCCGGGGCTTCGTTGCTGACCGCTTACGCGCCCAACGCCGAGATCCTCATCGTGGCGAGGGTGCTGCTGGGGGCGGCCGGCGCGACCATCATGCCGTCCACGCTGTCCATCCTGCGCAACGTGTTCACCGACCCCAAGGAACGCACCGCGGCGATCGGTCTGTGGAGCGGCATGTCGGCCTCGGGCTTCGTCCTCGGGCCGATCATCGGCGGGGCGCTGCTGAACAACTTCTGGTGGGGCTCCGTCTTCCTGATCAACATCCCCATCCTGCTGGTGCTGTTCATCGCCGCTCTGCTGGTGCTGCCGGAGTCCCGCAACCCGCGTCCGGGCCGGCTGGACTGGCCGAGCGTGGTGCTGTCCACCGGTGGTGTCATCGGCCTGGTGTACGCGGTGAAGGAGGCCGCACACGGCGGGGTGGACCAGCCGAAGGTGTGGGCGGCCGCCGCGGTGGGCGCCGTGGCGCTCGCGGTGTTCGTGGTGCGGCAGACGAAGCTGACGCATCCGCTGATCGACGTGCGGCTGTTCCGCAGGGCCGCGTTCAGCGGCGCGGTCTGCGCCAACCTCTTCGCGATGTTCGCCATGGTGGCGCAGTCGCTGATCTTCTCGCAGTACTTCCAGCTGGTCCTCGACTGGTCGCCCCTGAAGGCGGGCCTGGCCGGTCTGCCCGGGGCGGCGGCCTCCGCGGTGGGCGGCGGCGCGCTGGCGGCGCCGCTGATCACGGCGATCGGCCGCGGCAGGACCGTCGGGCTGGGGCTCGGCCTGGGCGCGCTCGGCCTGGCGCTCTACACGACGGCGGGCATGGAGTCCAACTACCTGATGCTGGTCGTGGCGATGGTGCCGGTCGGCGTGGGCTTCGGCATGGCGTTCGCGGTCACCGGGGACACGGTGCTGGCCACCGTGCCCAAGGAGCGGGCCGGTTCCGGCGCGGCGATCTCCGAGACGGCGATGGAGGTGGGCGGCGCGCTGGGCATCGCGGTGCTCGGCAGCGCGCTGAACTCCGCCTACACCAGCGGCCTGGACATGCCGGAGGGGGTGCCCGACTCGGCCGTGCCGGCGATCGAGGACTCCATCGCCTCCGCCGTGCAGGTGGCGTCCTCCCTGCCGGCCGACCTCGCCGCGCAGGTCGTCGAGGCCGCACGGCACGCGTTCGTGGACGCCTTCCACCTCTCGGCGCTGATCGCGGCCGGGGTGATGGCCATGGTCGCGGTGGTCTCGCTGGTGTCCCTGCGCAACGTTCCGAAGGTCATCGAGGAGGAGGAACCGGGCGACGAGCCCGCGGCGCCCCTCACCACGACCCGCTGAGCCCCCGACTCCGGTGCTCTCGACGAGCGCCGGACGCGGCGCCCGCCTTCCCGCGTACCCCCTGTCACGTGGAAGGCGGCCCGCACCGGGTGTCGCCGCCGCGGCCGTCCCCCGTTCCGCGCGCGGCGGCACCCGCTCGCCCCGGACCACTCCCCTGTGGTCCGGGGTTCGGCTCTGCTCCGGGCGGCGCGGGCCGTCAGGCGCGGCCGAGGAAGGCGAGGGCCTCCTCGCCGGTCATGGCACGTCCGCGGCGGTACGCCGCCTCGTAGGCGTCCGGGGAGAGCAGTTCCCGCGCGCGCCTCATGGTCCGTGCCACGTCGGGGTCCTGGTCCAGCGAGATGCCGCGCAGGCCCGCGCCCAGCCCCAGCAGCAGCGCCGCGCCCTCGGGGTCGCCCTCGAGCAGCACCACCCCGGCCAGGGCCTCCACGGCTCCGGCCGCGCCCGCGAGGTTGCGGCTGCCGATCATCACGTTCAGTGCCCGCTGGTGCCATTCCCGGGCCCGGGCCGTGTCGTCCTCGGCCTCGGCGATCCGGCCGAGCGCCACGAACACCCGGGCCCGCAGCTCCTCCACGGCGAACCATCCGGTGGCACAGCCCGCGAGCGCCGCCTCCATCAGCCGGCGTGCCTCGGTGAGGTCTCCGCTGAGCCGGGCGATCTCCCCCAGTCCCCACTCCACGGCGGCGGGCAGGGCGGGTGCCCCGGCCTCCCGGGCGGTGCGCGCCGCGCGCTCGTAGGCGGTGCGGGCCGCGGCGAAGTCCCCGGCCCTCACCAGTCCGTCGGCCTTGCGGCAGAGCAGGTCGGCCAGGTCCTCGACCGCGCCGAGTTGTCCGGCCGACTCCAGTGCCTCGTCGTACAGGGCCATGGAGCGCTGCCCCTCTCCCCGCCACCCGGCCAGCATGGCCAGTTCGGCGAGGCACAGCGCCATGCCCCAGCGGTCGCCGGTGGAGCGGAAACCGGCCAGGGAGTCCTCGAACTGGCGGGCCGCCTCGTCCACCTCGCCGCCGAACAGGGCCATGTGCCCCCTGCCGAGCCGGGTCAGCGCGTCGGACCACGGGTCGGGGCGCCGGGGGCCGCCGGTCAGGGCGGAGGGCCGCGGCGCGCCGGTGCCCATGCCCCACAGGACCGTCAGGAAGGGGTGGCGCGGCGGCCATTCCAGCTCCGCCATGATCTCCTCGGCGGGCTGCCAGTACGGCTGGAGGGTGAAGCCGCCGCCCGCGCCGTCCTCGCCGCCGGCCGCCGCGTTGAGGACGCACAGCACGTACTCCTCCTCGAGGCCCTGCGGCGGTGCGGTGCCGACCTTGCGCAGCAGTTCGGCGGCGGCCACCGCGCCGTGGCCGCGCAGGCCGCGCAGCCACCAGTAGCCGGTGAGGGCCGCGATGAGCCGGAAGGCGGTGTCCTGGTCGGTGCGGACCGCCCGGTGCAGCGCGGCCTGGAGGTTGGCGTCCTCGGCGGCCAGCCGGGCGAGCCAGTCCAGCTGGTCGGCGCTGCGCAGGTACGGCTCCGCGGTGCGGGCCAGGTCCAGGAAGTACTCGGTGAACCGGCCGTGGACCTCTTCCTCCTCGCCGGCTTTGGCCAGCCGTTCGGCGCAGAAGGCGCGGACGGTGCCCAGCATCCGGTAGCGGCCTCCGTCGCCCTCGATCAGGGACTTGTCGGCGAGGCCGGTCAGCCGCTCGACGGCTTCGGCGTCGGACAGTTCGCAGACCCGGCCGGCCGCGTCGAGCGTGAAGCCGCCCGCGAAGACGGTGAGCCGGCGGGCGAGCCGCTGCTCGTCCTCCTCCAGCAGGTCCCAGCTCCAGCCGACCACGGCGCGCAGCGTCTGGTGCCGGGGCGAGGCGGTCCGGCTGCCCTGGCTGAGCAGCCGGAACCGGTCGTCGAGGCGGGCGGCGACCTCGTCCACGGGCAGGGACCGCAGCCGGGCGGCCGCCAGCTCGATGGCCAGGGGCAGCCCGTCCAGCGCGCGGCAGACCCGCACCACGGGGGCGACGGTGGCGGCGTCGACGGTGAAGTCGGGCCGTACGGCCGTGGCGCGGTCGGCGAAGAGCCGCACCGCGGGGTATTCCAGGGCCTCGGCCGCGCTGACCCCCTCCGGCGGGGCGGCCAGCGGTGGTACGGGGCACAGGACCTCCCCGGTGATGCCCAGCGCCTCGCGGCTGGTGGCCAGGACCCTGATCCGGGGGCAGGAGGTGAGCAGGCGGAAGACGAGGCGGGCTACCTCCTCCACCATGTGCTCGCAGTTGTCCAGCACCAGCAGGAGGTCGGTGTCGGACAGGGCGGCGACGAGGCGTTCGACGGTGTCCGGGGGCTGGCTCTGGCGGCCGCCGGCGTTGAGCACGCCCTCGCGGACGCCGAAGGCGTTGAGCACCTGGCGGGGCAGGTCCCCGCCGTCGCGCAGCCCGCCGAGGTCCACGAAGGCGACACCGCCGGGGTCGCGGCCGGCGGCCTCGATGGCGAGGCGGGTCTTCCCGGAGCCGCCGGAGCCGACGACGGTGACCAGGCGGGCGCCGCCACCGCGGTCCAGCGGGCCGAGGAGCCGGGAGACCCGTTCGAGTTCGTCGCGGCGGCCGACGAAGGTGGTGAGCTGGGCGGGCGGCCCGGTCCGCCCGCCCAGCTCACCACCTTCGTCGGCCGCCGCGACGAACTCGAACGGGTCTCC
>MUMD01000020.1 GCA_002155895.1 Streptomyces rochei | reverse complement strand
CCACAGGGCGGTGATGGTGAGGTCGAAGGCGAGGGGGGAGTGCAGGACGGTGTCGCCGTTCATGGCGGTGTAGGTCCTGTGGGCCCGGTGGAGGTAGGTGGCCAGGGCGTGGTGTTCGATGATGACGCCCTTGGGGCGGCCGGTGGAGCCGGAGGTGTAGATCATGTAGGCGGCGTGGCGTGGTGACCACGGGCTACGGCGTTCCGCATCCGTCAGTGGCCCGTGGGGACGGTTCTCGTAGTCCGCGGGGTTCACCGGCTCGGTGAGGGTGAGGGCCGGTTGTGCGTCGTCGAGGATGTAGGTGATGCGCTCGGTGGGGTAGTCCGGGTCGATGGGCAGGTAGGCGGCGCCGGTCTTGAGGACGGCGAGCATGCTGGTGATCGCGTCGAGCGATTTCGGCAGTGTGATCGCGACGAAGTCCTCGGCTCCGACCCCTTGTTCCAGCAGGTGCCGGGCGAGTTGGTTGGCGCGGGCGTCCAGTTCGGCGTAGGTGAGGGAGGTGTCCTCGCACACCAGGGCGGTCGTGTCCGGGGTGCGGTGGGCCTGCTCGGTGATCAGTTCGTGCAGTGGCGTGCCGGGGAGTTCGGTACGGGCGCCGTTCCACTCCACCAGGACTCGTTCCCGCTCGGCCGGGTCGAGGGTGTCCAGGCGGGCAACGGGGATGTCGGAGTCGGTGATCAGGGCCTCAAGGACCCGCAGCATCCGGTCCGCCAGTGAGCGGACGAGGTCGCCGGGGCAGGTGTCCGCGCGGTGGTCGAGGCGCAGCCGCAGGGCGTCGTCGCGGGTGTGGGCCACGAGGTTGACGGCGAAGTCCGTGCTCTCGACCGCGTCGTAACCGGCCACCCGCAACCCGTCGAGCTGGCGGCTCGTCGTGTCGGCGCTCACCGGGTAGTTCTGGAAGACCATGGCGGTGTCGAAGAGTTCGCCGTGTCCGGCCCAGCGCTGGATGTCGGCGAGTCCGGCCCACTGGTGGTCCAGGAGGCGGGCCTGTTCGGCCTGGAGGCGGCGGAAGAGGTCGCCCAGGGGTTCGGCGTGGTCGAGGCGGGCGCGGACGGGCAGGGTGTTGATGAAGAGCCCGATCATCGACTCGACGCCGGGCAGCTCGGGTGGGCGGCCGGAGACGGTGGCGCCGAAGACGACGTCGTCGCGGCCGGTCGCCTGGGCGAGGGCGAGTGCCCAGGCGCCCTGCACCACGGTGTTCATGGTCACCCCATGCCCCCGCGCCCAGGCGGAGAGGGCGGCCGTGGCGTCGCGGTCCAGGCCGAAGGGGACGCTCAGGGGCGCCGCCTCGGCCGGGCCGGCGCCCGGGGCGAGCAGAGTGGCCTCGTCGAGGCCGGACAGGGACTCCTGCCAGGCGGTCCGGGCGGCCTCCCGGTCGCGGGCGTCGAGCCAGGCCAGGTACTCGCGGTACGGGCGGACCCGGGGCAGACTCACGGGGTCGCCGCCGGAGACGTACAGCTCGGTCAGTTCCTGCCAGAGCAGGGGCATGGACCAGCCGTCGAGCAGGATGTGGTGGTTGGTCATCACCAGCCGGACGCGGTCGGCGGAGAGCCGGATCGCGGTGAAGCGCATCAGGGGCGGGCTGGTGAGGTCGAACCGGCGTTCCCGGTCGTCGGCGGCGAGACGCGCGGCCTCCGTGTCCCGCTCGTTCTCGGCGCGGTCGGTCAGGTCGTACTCCCGCCAGTCCGGGGCGACGTCGGCGGGCACCACCTGCACCCACGCGCCGGACCCGGTCTGCCGGAACCCGGCCCGCAGGTTGGCGTGCCGGCGCAGCAAAGCGTGGGCCGCCGCGCGCATCCGGGCGCCGTCGAAGGTGCCCTCCAGGTCGAAGGCGAGCTGGCCGACGTAGACGTCGCGGGCGTTCTCGTCGTACAGGTTGAGGAAGAGGAAGCCCTCCTGGAGGGGGGCGAGGGGCAGGACGTCCTGAAGGCCGGGGAGGTCGCTCTCCAGGTGCTCGATCTCGTCCTGGCCGAGCGTCGGGTGCGCGATGTCCGAGGGGGTGAGGCCACCAGCGCCGGGCTGCCGGGCCTCCTCGACGAGGCGGCGCAGCATCCGGAACCAGGCGTCGGCCAGCCGCTGGGTGTCCTCGGTCTCCAGCTCGGTGCGGGAGTAGGTCCAGCGGGCACGCAGCCGGGTGCCGTCGGCGGTTTCGCGGGCGACGGCGTTCACGTCCACGGGGTGGGCCAGCGGCATGGCACCGTCGATGCCGGCGACGTCGCCGCCCTCGATGGTCCACGGGTCCTCGTCGGAGCCCTCCTGGCCGATCTGGCCGAGGTAGTTGAAGCCGAACTCGGGGACGGGCAATGCGGCGAGGACGTCCCGGGTGCGAGGGTTGAGGTGGCGCAGCAGGCCGTAGCCGAGGCCGTCGCCCGGTACGGCGCGCAGCTGTTCCTTGACGGCCTTCAGCGTCCGGATCGCCGATACGTCACCGGAGGCGGCGGGCGGGGCCAGCCGGACCGGGTACATCGACGTGAACCACCCCGCCGTGCGGCTGAGTTCGGCGCCCGGGACCGCCTCCTCGTGCCGGCCGTGGCTCTCCAGGTCGACGACGACGGGTGCGGAGGGGTCCTCGGCGCGGCCGTGCCGCCACTGGGCGACGGCCAGGGCGAAGGTGCTCAGGAGCACGTCGTTGATGGTCGCGCGGCAGACGCCGGGGACCCAGGTGAGCAGGGCCTCGGTGGTGTCCGCGTCGAGCTCGGCGGTGATCTCGCCCGCGGTCGCGTGGGTGTCCCGCGCGGGGTCCACGCGCAGGGCGCGCGGGGTGTCGCCGAGTACCGAACGCCAGTGTTCCAGCTCCTCCTCGGTCCGCGGCTGCCCGGCGAGGTCGGTGAGGGCCAGCGCCCACCGGCGCCACGGTGTGCCCACGGGTGCCAGGGCGTCGTCGGCGTAGGCGGCCGCCAGGTCCGGGATGAGGATGCGCCAGGTGACGCCGTCCATGACCAGGTGGTTGGCGACCAGGACGAGCAGACCGTCCTGGGCGGCGCCCCGGTCCAGCCAGACCGCCTGGAGCATGCGGCCGTCCGCCGGAGCGAGGCGGGACCGGGCCGCCCTCGCCTGCTCGGTGACCGCCGAGCGCACGGCGGACTCGTCCAGGCCCACGGCGTCGAAGCGGACCAGGCAGTCGGCCGGTGTCACGGAGCCCGGCTCCGGAACCTCGATGGTCCAGTCGCCGGCCACCCGCATGCGCAGCGCGTCGTGACGGTCCAGCACGGCCCGCAGGGCGGTACCGAGCCGGTCGAAGTCGAGAGCCGCGGGCACACGCAGGACCAGTGACTGGTTGAACTCCGCCATGTCGGAGCCGAGATCCGCGAACCAGCCCATCATCGGGGTGCGGGGCGTCGGGCCGTAGGCGGGGACGTCCGTGTCCCGCGCGGAGCGGTCCGGGCCGGCCCCTTCGGCGGCCGACCGGGCCAGCAGCGCGGGCGTCTGGTGCTCGAAGACGTCCCGTACGGACAGGACCAGGCCCGCCGCGCGGGCGCGGCCGACGAGCTGGATGGAGAGGATGCTGTCGCCGCCCAGGTCGAAGAAGCCGTCGTCGACGCCGGCCGACTCCACGCCGAGGATCTCGCCGAACAGCTCGACCAGCAGCCGCTCGCGCGGGTCGCGGGCGGC
This sequence comes from Streptomyces rochei, assembly GCA_002155895.1. Taxonomy (GTDB): domain Bacteria; phylum Actinomycetota; class Actinomycetes; order Streptomycetales; family Streptomycetaceae; genus Streptomyces; species Streptomyces rochei. The sequence continues at coordinate 57,058 of MUMD01000020.1, read as the reverse complement.
CCGGCCCGAAGTGCGGGCGGAGTAGTCGGGGGCGGGCAGTGCCTTGCGGTCCAGCTTGCCGTTGATCGTCAGGGGCAGCGCGGCCAGCACGACGAACGCCGTCGGGATCATGTGGTCGGGCAGGGTCTCGCGCAGTTCGGCGCGGAGAGCGGCGGTGTCCACGGTGCGGCCGGGCTCGGGCACGACGTAGGCCACGAGCCGCCGGTCGCCGGGCCGGTCCTCCCGTACGATCACGGCGGCCCGCGCCAGGTGCGGGCGCTCGGTGATGACCGCCTCGATCTCGGTGGGCTCGATCCGCAGGCCGCGGATCTTGACCTGGGTGTCGACGCGGCCCAGGTACTCCAGCTCGCCGTCCGGCAGCCAGCGCACCAGGTCGCCGGTGCGGTAGAGCCGGGTGCCGGGGTCGCCGAAGGGGTTGGCCACGAACCGCTCGGAAGTCAGGGCGGGGCGGGCGTGGTAGCCGCGGGCCAGGTGCGGTCCGGCGGCGTACAGCTCCCCGGGCACACCGGGCGGGACCGGGCGCAGGGCCGCGTCCAGCACGTAGACGGCGGTGTTGGTGACGGGGGAGCCGATGGGCGGGGTGAGGGGGCCGGACAGCGGCCCGCTCATGGTGGAGCAGACCGTGCTCTCGGTGGGACCGTAGGAGTTGAGCATCGTACGGCCCGGCGACCAGCGTTCCACCAGCTCGGGCGGGATCGCCTCGGCGCCCACGACGAGGGTCAGGCCCTCGGGCAGGGACCCCTCGGGCAGCAGTCCGAGGACGGAGGTCGTCAGGCTCAGGTGGGTCGCCGCGTGCCGGGTCGCCAGCTCGGCCAGCTCCGGTCCCGGCGTGGTCTCCTGCGGCGCCACGACCAGGGCGGCGCCGGTGAGCAGCCCCATCGCCAGCTCCCAGAACGAGGCGTCGAAGCTCGGCGAGAGATGCTGGAGCACCTTGCTGCCCGGGCCCGCCGCGCAGTCGCGGGTGAAGATGTCCACGAGGCCGGGCAGACCGGTGTGGGTGACGACGACGCCCTTGGGACGGCCCGTCGTACCCGAGGTGTAGATCATGTACGCGGGGTGCTCGGGGCGCAGCGGGGCCGGCCGGTCGGCGTCGGTGACGTCGTGGCCCGGGAGCGCGGCGAGGGCCGAGGCGGTCCCGGCGTCGTCGAGCAGGAGGACGGGCGTCCCCGTGTCCGGGAGTCCGGCGGCCAGGGCGGACGTGGTGACGACGAGGGTGGGCGACGCGTCGCGGACGAGGTGGGTGATGCGCTCGGCGGGGTAGGCCGGGTCGACGGGAAGGTAGGCCGCGCCCGCCTTGAAGGCGGCGAGCGCCGAGACGACCAGGTCTGCCGAGCGGGGCAGGGCGACCGCCACGAACCGCTCGGGGCCCGCGCCCAGTTCGAGGAAGCGGCGGGCCAGCCGGTTGGCACGCTCGTTGAGTTCACCGTAGGTCAGGGTTCCGTCCGCGGACTCGACGGCGAGGTGGTCCGGGCGGTCGGCGGCGTGCTCGGCGACGTAGTCGGCGAAGGTGCGGTCCACCGGACTGCGGGGCGTGTCGTTCCACTCGACCAGGACGCGGTCCCGTTCCCGGGAGCTGAGCACGTCCACCTCGCCGATGCGCCGGCCGGGATCGGCGACCAGCGCGGCCAGGAGCCGCAGGAACCTCTCCACCAGCAGCGCGACCGTGCCCTCGTCGAACAGGTCCGCGCTGTACTCGGCCGCGCCCACCAGTCCGGCGGGGGTGCCGTCGGCGTCGCGGTGCTCGGCGAGTTCCAGGGCGAGGTCCAGCTTGGCGACGCCGGTGGTCACGTCCAGCAGGCGCACGCCGAGGCCGGTGGTGGCGAGCGCCGCGAGGGCGTCCTGCTGGGTGGTGTCCAGGCTCAGCAGCACCTGGAAGAGCGGGTTGTGGGAGAGCGACCGGGTCGGCGAGAGGACGTCCACCAAGTGCTCGAAGGGCAGGTCCTGGTGGTCGTAGGCGCTCAGGTCGGTGTCCCGCACCCGGTCGAGGAGCTGCCGGAAGGTGGGGTCGCCGCTCGTGTCGGTGCGCAGCACCAGGGTGTTGACGAAGAAGCCGACGACCTGGTCCACGGCGTCGTCGCCGCGGCCCGCCACCGGTGTGCCCAGGGGGATGTCGTCGCCCGCGCCCAGCCGGGTCAGCAGGGCCGCCAGGGCCGCCTGGAGCACCATGAAGACACTGGTGCGGGACTCCCTGGCCAGCGCCACCGCGCCACGGTGCAGGTCGGCGGGGACGGTCAGCGGGACCCGGCCGCCGCGGTGCGAGGCGACGGCCGGCAGCGGCCGGTCCGCGGGCAGTTCGAGCCGGTCGGGCAGCCCGGCCAGGGCCTGCTTCCAGTACGCGAGCTGCCGGCCGGCGGGGCTGGTGGCGTCGGAGGCGTCCCCGAGCGAGGCGCGCTGCCACAGGGCGAAGTCCGCGTACTGCACGGGCAGCGGCGCCCAGTCGGGGGCGTGTCCGGCCGCGCGGGCCGTGTAGGCGGCGGCCAGGTCGCGGACCAGCGGGCCGAGGGACCAGCCGTCACCGGCGATGTGGTGGACCATCAGCAGCAGCACGTGCTCGTCGGCGCCGAGCCGGAACAGCTCCGCGCGCACCGGGATGTCGGCCGTCAGGTCGAAGCAGTGCCGGGCGGCCTCTTCGAGCCGGCGGTCGAGCAGGTCCTCGGTGAGGTCGGTGACCGGCAGTTCGAAGCGCACGGACGCGGCGTCGAGGACGGTCTGCCGGGCGCCGCGCGCGTCCTCCGTGAAGACGGTCCGCAGGCTCTCGTGGCGTACGACGACGTCCTGGAAGGCCGCGCGCAGCGCCTGGGGGACGAGGGCGCCCGTCAGCCGCAGGGCGCCGGTGATGTTGTAGGTGGGGGAGGGGCCTTCGAGCTGGTGCAGGAACCACAGCCGCTGCTGGGCGTAGGACAGGGGCAGCCGCTCCGGGCGCGCCCCGGCCGTCAGCGCCGCCCCGGCCCGCTCGGCCCCGTCGAGGGCGGCGGAGAGCCCGGCGACGGTCGGGCTCTCGAACAGCCGGCGCACGGACAGTTCGACGCCCAGGGTGCTGCGGATGCGGGCGGCCAGCCGGGTCGCGAGCAGGGAGTGGCCGCCGAGGTCGAAGAAGCTGTCGTCCACGGTCAGCCGGGGTACTCCGAGGACCTCGGCGAACAGCGAGCACAGGATCTCCTCGCGCGGCCCGCGCGGGGCGCGTCCGGTGACCTGCCCCGCGTGGGCGGGGGCGGGCAGCGCCTTGGCGTCGAGCTTGCCGTTGGGCGTCAGCGGGAGCGCGTCCAGCGTGACGAACGCCGACGGCAGCATGTGGTCGGGGAGGTGCCCGGCGGCGTGGTCGTGCAGTGCGCGGGCGGTCGCGCCGGTGCCGGTCACGACGTACGCGACGAGCCGCGGGTCGCCCTGGACATCCTCCCGTGCCACCACGGCGACGTCGTCGACGGCGGGGTGGGCGGCGAGCACGGCCTCGATCTCGCCGGGCTCGATGCGGAAGCCGCGGATCTTCACCTGCTGGTCGGCGCGGCCCAGGTAGTCCAGGCCGCCGTCGGTGCGGCGCCGGGCCAGGTCGCCGGTGCGGTACATGCGGGTGCCGTGCTCGCCGAACAGGGCGGCGTACGGGTCGGCGGGGAAGCGGTCCGCGGTGAGCGCCGGGCGGCCCAGGTAGCCGCGGGCCAGTCCCGCGCCGGCCACGTACATCTCGCCGGTGACGCCGGGCGCGGTGGGGCGCAGCCGGTCGTCGAGGACGTAGACGCGCAGGTCGGGGATGTTGACGCCGATCGTGCTCGCCGACGCGGCCGCGGCCGTGGCCCGGTCCAGGGCGATGTGCGAGACGTGCACGGTGGTCTCGGTGATGCCGTACATGTTGACCAGGGCCGGCGCGTCCTCGGCGTGCCGTTCGTACCAGTCGGCCAGCCGGGACAGGTCCAGGGCCTCACCGCCGAACACCACCGTGCGCAGGGCGAGTTCGTCGCGGCTCTCCCGGTCCGCGGCGGCCAGTTGGTGGAACGCGGACGGCGTCTGGTTGAGGACGGTGACCCGCTCGCGGGCGAGCAGGGACAGGAAGGCGGCGGGGTCCCGGCTGACGTCGTGCGGGACGACGACGAGCCGGCCGCCGTGCAGCAGCGGACCCCACAGCTCCCACACCGAGAAGTCGAAGGCGTACGAGTGGAACAGCGTCCACACATCGTGCTCGTCGAAGCCGAACCACTGCTCGGTGGCGGAGAAGAGCCGCACGACGTTGCGGTGCGGCACGGCCACACCCTTGGGGCGGCCGGTCGAGCCGGAGGTGTAGATGACGTAGGCGGTGTCCCTCGGGTCGAGGGGCCTGATCCGCTCGCTCTGCGCGAGGTCGGTGGCGGGGTACGCCCGCGTCGCGTCGCCGTCCGGGTGCGCCGGGTCGTCGCCGAGGACGACGAGGGGCACCTCGTGGGCGGGCAGGCGGTCGGCGGTGGCGCGGTCGGTGAGCAGGGCGGCGGGGGCGGAGTCGGACAGCGCGTGGGCGAGCCGGTCGGCCGGGTAGCCGGGGTCCAGCGGGACGTAGGCGGCGCCCGACTTGACCACCGCGAGCAGCGCCACGACCAGCTCGGCCGAGCGGGGCAGGGCGAGGGCGACCAGCGCGTCGGGGCCGATGCCGCGCGCCGTCAGCAGCCGGGCCAGGCGGTTGGCCCGGGCGTTGAGGTCGGCGTAGGAGAGCGAGGTGCCTTCGAAGGTCAGCGCGGTGCGGCCCGGGTGCCGGGCGGCCTGCCGCTCGAACAGCTCGGGCAGCGTGGCGGTGACGGGTGCGGGGGAAAGGGGGGCGCCGTCCGGCCGGTTGGCCGCCACCAGCAGGTCGTGGTGTTCGCCGGGGAGGAGCACGTCGACGTCGCCGAGCCGTGCGCCGGGGTCGGCGGCGACCTCCGTGAGCAGCCGCAGCAGCCGCTCGGTGAGGGTGCGGACGGTCGCGGTGTCGAACAGTTCGGTGCTGAACTCCACCGCGAGGTCCAGCCCGGCGTGCCCGCCCTCCGCGTCGCGCCGCTCGTCGAAGGCGAACACGAGGTCGAACCGGGACAGTCCGGTGTGCACCGGCAGCAGCGACGTGCTGATCCCGGGCAGCCGGCCGAGCTCGCCCAAGGCGTCCTGCCGGCTGGTGTCGAAGGTCAGCATCACCTGGAACAGCGGGTGGTGGGAGGTGGCCCGGTCCGGGTTGACCGCCTCCACGAGTCGCTCGAAGGGCACGTCCTGGTGGGCGTAGGCGGCCAGGTCGCGCTCGCGGACGCGGCCGAGCAGTTCGCGGAAGGTGGGGTCGCCGCCGGTGTCGGTGCGCAGCACGAGCGTGTTGACGAAGAAGCCGACCAGGTTCTCCACCGCCGCGTCGGTGCGGCCCGCGATGGTCGAGCCGATCGGTACGTCCGTGCCGGCGCCGAGCCGCGTCAGCAGCCCCGCGAGCGCGGCCTGGAGCACCATGAAGACGCTGGTCCGGGTCTCGCCGGCCAGCGCGGCGAGCGAGCGGTGCAGGCCGGCGGGCACCGTCACGTCGAGGCGGGCGCCGGAGTTGTCGCGGCGCACGGGGCGCGGCCGGTCGGTGGGCAGCTCCAGCCGCTCCGGCAGTCCGGCGAGCGCCGCGCGCCAGTGCGCGAGCTGCCGGGCGCCCTCGCCGCCGCCCTCACCCCCGGCCTCGCTCCCCGTCTCGTCGTCGCCCGTGCCGAGCAGTTCGCGCTGCCAGAGCGTGTAGTCGGCGTACTGCACCGGCAGCGGCGCCCAGTCGGGGGCCCGGCCGGCCGACCGGGCCGCGTAGGCGGTGCCGAGGTCACGGGCGAGGGGCGCCAGCGACCAGCCGTCGCCCGCGATGTGGTGCAGGACGAGCAGCAGGACGTGCTCCTCGGGCGCCACCCGCAGCAGCGTGGCCCGCAGCGGCACGTCCCGCGTGAGGTCGAAGCAGTGCCGCGCGGTGCGCGCGAGGTCGTCGGCCAGCCGCTCCGGGGCGCTGTCCAGCGTCTCCAGACGGGACGGGACCTGTTCGGGGGCCAGGATCACCTGGTGGGGGCCGTGCGCGTCCTCGGCGAAGACCGTGCGCAGGCTCTCGTGCCGGGCCACCACGTCCGCGAGGGCGTCCGAGAGCGCGGCTTCGTCCACCCGGCCGGAAAGCCGCAGCGCCGCCGGGATGTTGTACAGCGGCGAGGGCCCCTCGTACTGGTGGATGAACCACAGGCGCCGCTGCGCGAAGGACAGCGGCAGCCGCTCGGGGCGCGGCCGGGCGGTGACCGCCGCGCGGGTCCGCCCGGTCTCCTCCAGCGCCGGGGCCAGCTCCGCCACGCTGGGCGACTCGAAGACCCGCTGGATCGGCACCTCCGCGCCGGCGGTGGAGCGGATGCGGCTGATCAGCCGGGTGGCGAGCAGCGAGTGGCCGCCCAGTTCGAAGAAGTTGTCGTCCACGCCGACCTCGTCGACGCCCAGCACCTCGGCGAACAGCGTGCGCAGCAGCTCCTCGTGCGGCGTGCGCGGGGCCCGTCCGGCGGACCGCTCGGTGCGCGCGGGTGCGGGCAGGGCCCGGCGGTCGAGCTTGCCGTTGGGGGTGACCGGCAGCCGGGGCAGGGTGACGAAGGCGGCGGGCACCATGTAGCCGGGCAGCAGCTCGCGCAGGCGCGCGGTGAGCGGGGCGGCGTCCGCCTCCGAGCCGGGCGCGGGAACGGTGTAGGCGACGAGACGCTGGTCGCCGGGCCGGTCCTCGCGCAGCACGACGGCGGCCTGGTCGACCTCCGGCTGCCGTACCAGCGCCGCCTCGATCTCGCCGAGTTCGATCCGGAAGCCGCGCACCTTCACCTGGTGGTCGGCGCGGCCGAGGTAGTCGAGGCTGCCGTCGTGGTTCCAGCGCGCGAGGTCGCCGGTGCGGTACATCCGGCTGCCGGGAACTCCGTGCGGGTCGGCGGTGAAGCGTTCGGCGCTGAGGCCGGGGCGGCCCAGGTAGCCGCGGGCGAGCTGCACGCCGGCGATGTACAGCTCGCCGGGCACGCCGGCCGGGACCGGGCGCAGCGCGGCGTCGAGCACGTACATCCGGGTGTTCCACACCGGGCGCCCGATCGGCACCGGACCGTCGCCGGTGTCCTCGGCGCACGGCCAGTACGTCACGTCGACGGCGGCCTCGGTGGGCCCGTACAGGTTGTGCAGCGGTACGTCCGACACGGAGCGGAAGCGGGCGCGCAGCTCCGCCGAGAGGGCCTCGCCGCTGCAGAACACCCGGCGCAGTCCGCTCAGCGAGGCCGCGGACGGCTCCCGCAGGAACACGTCGAGCATCGACGGCACGAAGTGCAGGGTGGTCACGCCCGCGCGTCGGACGGTGTCGGCCAGGTAGGCCGGGTCCAGGTGGCCCTCGGGCCGGGCCACGACCAGCGTGGCGCCCTGGACGAGGGGCCAGAAGAACTCCCACACGGACACGTCGAAGCCGGAGGGTGTCTTCTGCAGCACCCGGTCGGACGGTTCCAGGCCGTAGGTGTCCTGCATCCAGGCCAGGCGGTTGACGATCGCCCGGTGGGAGACGACCACGCCCTTGGGGCGCCCGGTGGACCCGGAGGTGTAGATGACGTAGGCCGGGTGGTCGGGGCCGGGCGCGGTCGCGGGTGCGGTCGCGGTCGTTTCCGGGACGGCGGCCGGGTCGTCGAGGAGCAGCCGGGGCGTGCCGTCCTGCGGCAGCCGCTCCTCGGCGTCCCGCGTGGTCAGGACGAGCATCGCGCCCGCGTCCCGCAGGATGTGCGCGATGCGGTCGGCCGGATAGCCGGGGTCGACGGGCACGTACGCCGCGCCCGACCTGAGCACCGCGAGGAGCGCCACGACCAGCTCGGTCGACCGGGGCACGGCGACCGCGACGAAACGCTCCGGGCCCGCGCCCCGGGCGGTCAGCGCACGGGCCAGCCGCTCGGCGCGTGCGTCGAGTTCGGCGTACGTCAGGGAGGTGCCCTCGTAGACGACGGCCTCGTGCTCCGGGGTGCGCGCGGCCCGCGCGGCGAGCAGTTCGGGCAGGGTCGCGGCGGGCACCTCGCGCGCGGTGTCGTTCCACCCGTCGAGGACGAGGTCCCGCTCGTCGGGCGTGAGCAGCGCGACGTCGTCGACCCTGGCCGCGGGGTCCGCCGCCAGGTCGGCCAGGAACCGGACGAAGCGTTCCTGCAACGAGTCCAGGTCCTGGACGCCGTACACCTGCGGGTTGCCCTCGAAGTCGACGCGGAGGCCGGTCTCGGGGGTGCCGGACAGCACGATGGTCAGGTCGGTCGTCGGACCCGAACTGATGCTGCGCATCAGGCCGACCGGACCGCCGAAGTCCACCGGCCTGATGTACGGCATGACGTTGACGGAGGGTCCCGACACCCCCGAGCCGCCCAGCTCCCGGTCGAGGTCCTCGCCGCGGTAGCGGCTGTGCGCCATCAGGCCGCTCATCGCCCCGGACACGTTCTCGACCACCCGCGCGAAGCTGTCGCCGGGGTCCACGGCCAGCCGCAGCGGCAGCCGGTTGGAGACCATGCCGGGCGTCGTCCGGGCGTTGGCGCCGTAGCGGCCGGTGACCGGCACGGACACCACGATGTCCCGGGCGCCCGTCATCCGGTGCACGAAGGCGCCCACGCCGGCGATCACCACGCGCGCCCAGTGCGCGCCGGTCGCCTCGGCGGCCCGGCCGAGCACGCCCGTGCGCTCCGGGCCGAGGGTCAGGCTCCGCACGGTCGGCGCCAGCGCCCGGGCGCCGACCCGGCCGGTGAGCGAGACCGGCTCGGGGCGGTCGGCGAACAGGCCGGTCCAGTACGCCCGGTCCCGCTCGTGCCGCGCCGAGCCGCGATAGACCTCCTCACCGGCGACCATCCGGTCCGTGTCCCCGAAGGAGTGGGCGGGGACCTCGTGCCCGTCCCGCAGCGCCCGGTACACCTCGGCCAGCCGCTCGTAGAACAGCGCCATGCTGGTGCCGTCGATCACGATGTGGTGGACGCCCAGGTAGTACACGTGCCGGCCGCCGCCCAGCGTGAACAGCGCGTGGCTGCTGAGGCCGGGCCGGTCCAGGGACACCGGCGTCGCACGGTCCCGCTCCATCCACCGCTGGGCCTCGCCCTCGGGGTCCGCGTGGTCCGAGAGGTCGATGTGGTGCAGCAGCACGGGCGTGTACGGCACGTGGTCCGGGCCCTCGACGGCGTCCGAACCCTCCGGCGCGGGCGGGCAGTACGCGCGGTACGGGTGGCCGTCCTCGTCGGTGAGGAAGCGGGAGCAGAGCGTCTCCGTCTCGGACACGGTGTGCCGCAGGGCCGTGCTCAGCAGCGCGTGGTCCAGCGGCCCGTCGATCTCCAGGCAGGATCCCGTCTTGTAGTGCGTGCCGCGCGGATCCAGCTGCTGCGCGAGCCACACCTCGTGCTGCGCGCTGGTCAGACCGTGCCGGACCGAAGACTTCTCAGACACCTGTCTCCTCACAATCCTCTGCCGGAACCCCCGGCCTCGCAGTGGCGCGCGGTAAAACAAATACGGTGCAGCCCGGATGGCATTCGACTAAGGGCGAACTGGGACGCTAGCAAGGCCGCGACGAGATGGTCAATATCGTTATCCAAGTGGATAACCGCAGGTAGGAAGGTTGATAACCAGCCGATAGCGAGGTTATACGGGTGATTTGTAGAGTGTAGTCACGCGCATTTCTCATTGCTGCCCCGAAAATGCGCCGCCCCTCTTTCCCGCGGGCGCTACCGTAATTCTCCCCTTCATTCATTGGAGATCCGCATGCCGCCCAGTGCCATTGCGTACGCCGAGCTGTACGTCGCGGACGACCGGGACGCCGCCGGCTTCCTCGTCGACAGCCTCGGCTTCGTCCCCCTGGCCGTGGCGGGGCCCGCCACCGGCACGCACGACCGCCGGTCCACCGTGCTGCGCAGCGGTGAGGTCACCCTCGTGGTCACCCAGGCGCTGCGGCCGGACACCGATGTCGCCCGGTACGTGGAGCGGCACGGTGACTCCATCGCGGACCTGGCCTTCACCTGCGACGACGTACGTTCCTGCTTCGACCGCGCGGTCGTCGCCGGCGCCCGGGCGGTGCAGACGCCGACCCCCTCGCGGCGGACCGGCCAGGACGCGTGGTTCGCCACCGTCTCCGGCTTCGGGGAGATCCGGCACACGCTGGTCGCCACCACCGGGGACGGCGCGGCACCGCTGCCGCCCGACCGCGACTGGGCCCTGCTCCCGGCCGCCACGGACCACGCGGGCCCCCGGCCCTTCCTCGACCACGTCGCCGTCTGCCTGGAGGCCGGCACGCTGCGGAGCACCGCCGAGTTCTACGAGGCGGCCTTCGACATGCCCTACTACTCCTCCGAGTACATCGAGGTGGGCGAGCAGGCGATGGACTCGATCGTCGTGCGCAACGCCGACGGCGGCATCACCTTCACGCTCATCGAGCCGGACGACACCCGACTGCCGGGGCAGATCAACCAGTTCCTGGCCGCCCACGACGGTCCGGGCGTCCAGCACCTGGCCTTCCTGGTGGACGACATCGTCGACTCCGTCCGCTCGCTCGGCAACCGCGGCGTCGCCTTCCTGCGCACCCCGGGCGCCTACTACGACCTGCTCACCGAGCGGGTCGGCGCCATGGCCGACGCCATCAGCGACCTGCGCGAGACCAACGTCCTCGCGGACCGCGACGAGTGGGGTTACCTGCTGCAGATCTTCACCCGCTCGCCCTACCCGCGCGGCACGCTCTTCTACGAGTACATCCAGCGCAACGGGGCCCGCGGCTTCGGCAGTTCCAACATCAAGGCGCTCTACGAGGCCGTCGAGAGGGAGCGGGAAGTGGCCGGTCGATGACGTCCGCCACCCGTGGGCCCGCCGGCGCCGCCTTCGGGGAGCCGGATCCGGAGCCGCTCACGCTCGACGACTTCGCCCGGCTCGCGCGCCGACGACTGCCCCCCGAGGTGTGGGACTTCATCGCCGGAGGTGCCGGACGGGAGCGGACCCTCGCCGCCAACGAGGCCGTCTTCGACGCCGTGCGGCTGCGGCCCCGGGCGCTGCCCGGCGTCGACGAGCCGGACACCTCCGTGGAACTGCTGGGCGCCCGGTGGGCGGCGCCGGTGGGCATCGCGCCGGTGGCCTACCACGAACTCGCCCACCCCGACGGTGAACCGGCCACCGCCGCCGCCGCGGGCGCCCTCGGTCTCCCGCTCGTCGTGAGCACCTTCGCGAGCCGGACCCTCGAAGAGGTGGCGCACGCCGCGAGCGCACCTCTGTGGCTCCAGCTGTACTGCTTCCGCGACCACGGCACCACCCTGGACCTGGCCCGCCGGGCGCGCGACAGCGGCTACCAGGCGCTGGTGCTCACCGTCGACACCCCGTTCACCGGCCGTCGGCTGCGCGACCTGCGCAACGGGTTCGTGGTCCCCGCCCACATCGCCCCGGCCAACCTGGCCGGTTCGGCGGCGGCCGGCAGCGCCACCCCGGGAGCGCACAGCAGGCTGGCCTTCGACCGCGGCCTGGATTGGTCCTTCGTGGCCCGGCTGCATGCGGTGAGCGGGCTCCCGGTGCTGGCCAAGGGCGTCCTGACGGCCTCGGACGCCGAGGCAGCGGTGCGGGCGGGCGTCGCGGGCGTCGTCGTCTCCAACCACGGGGGCCGTCAACTCGACGGCGTACCGGCCACGCTGGAGGCGCTGCCCGAGGTGGTGGCCGCCGTGCGCGGACGCGTCCCGGTCCTCCTCGACGGCGGCGTCCGCACCGGCGCCGACATCCTCGCCGCGCTGGCCCTCGGCGCCCGCGCCGTCCTCGTCGGGCGGCCGGCACTGTACGCGCTCGCGGCCGGCGGCGGCCCGGGCGTACGCCGGATGCTCGCCCTGCTGACCGCGGAGTTCGCCGACACCATGGTCCTCACGGGCCACGCCACCACCGGCACCATCGGCCCGGACACGCTGTCTCCGCCACAGCCGGGCCCGCCACAGCCGGGCTCACCGCCCCCGGGCCCGACCACCGTGCCCCGCACGGCGCCGCACACAGACAGGAGCCACGGATGACGACCACCCGAGCGAGCGCGGATCCCGACTGGGCCCTGCCGCGGACCGCCCTGCACCCCAGCCTCTCCGCTCCGCTGCTCGACACGATGACCTTCCTCAACGAGGTCACCCACCGGTACCCGCAGGCGATCTCCTTCGCCCCGGGACGGCCGTACGAGGGCGACTTCGACGTCGCGCGCGTCCCCGGGTTCATCGAGACCTACCTCGACCACCTGCGCGGGCGCGGCCTCTCCGAGGAACGCGTGCGCACGGCGCTGTACCAGTACGGCGAGACCGCCGGCCAGATCAGGGACATCGTCGCGCGCATGCTCGAAGTCGACGAGGACATGACGGTCGACCCCGCCGCCGTGGTCGTGACGGTCGGCTGCCAGGAGGCCGTCCTCCTCACCCTCCGCGCCCTGTTCACCGGCCCGGACGACGTGCTCCTCGTCGACAGCCCCGCCTACGTCGGCATCACCGGCGCCGCGAGCCTGCTGGACATCCCCGTCGTACCGGTGCCCGGTACCCCGAACGGCCCGAGCCTGGAAGGGCTCGAACGCACCGTCCGGGAGATCGAGGCGAGCGGCCGGCGCGCCAGGTGCCTGTACGTGGTGCCCGACTGCTCCAACCCGACCGGCGTCAGCATGCGCCGCGAGGACCGCACCGCCCTGCTCGACGCCGCGGGCCGGCTGGGGCTGCTGCTCCTGGAGGACAACCCCTACGGCGTGTTCAGCTCGGTGCGCCGCCCCACCCTCAAGTCCCTCGACACCGAACGGCGCGTCGTCTACCTGGGCTCCTTCGCGAAGACCGCCTTCCCGGGCGCCCGGGTCGGCTTCGTCGTCGCGGACCAGCCGGTGGCGGGCGCGGACGGCCGGCCGCCGGGACTGCTCGCCGAGGAGCTGGCCAAGGTCAAGAGCATGGTCACCGTCAACACCTCCAGCCTGAGCCAGGCCGCCGTCGCCGGACTGCTCCTCCAGAACGGCGGTGGACTGCGGTCGGCCAACGAGACCTCCGCACGCCACTACCAGGCCACCATGAGGTGCCTGCGGGACACCCTCGCCGCCGAACTCCCGCCCGGCTCACCGGAGACGGACGGGGTGCGCTGGAACGACCCCGACGGCGGCTTCTTCCTCACCCTCGACGTGCCGTTCGAGGCGGACGAGGCCGCGCTGGACGTCTCCGCGGAGAAGTACGGCGTCATCTGGACGCCGATGCGCCACTTCCACCTGGACGACGCGGGCGACCGGCAGATCCGGCTCTCGTGCAGCTATCTGACCACCGACCGGGCCGCCGAGGGAGCGGCGCGGCTGGCCCGCTTCGTCAAGGCCCGGGCGGGCGCCTGACCCGCCCGGGCCCCTCAACCGCCGAGGTCGCTCCGCGTCACCAGCCCCGCCTCGTAGGCGATGATCGCCGCCTGCACCCGGTTGCGGACCTCCAACTGGGTGAAGATGGCGCTGACATACGTCTTGATCGTGCCCTCGACCAGATGCAGCCGCTGCGCGATCTCCGCGTTCGACATCCCGGCCCCCAGCATGCCGAGGACCTCCTGCTCCCGCTTGGTCAGCAGCATGGTGCGCTCCCCGGACAACTGCGAGCGCGGCGACGGCGCCCGGCGCAGCTCGGTCATCAGCCGCCGCGCCACCAGCGGCGAGAGACAGGACCCCCCGGACGCCACGGCCCGCACGCCCGAGATCAGGTCCCGCGGGTCGGACGCCTTGAGCAGGAAGCCGGCCACCCCCTGGTCGAGGGCGCGCTCGATGTACTTGTCCTCACCGAAGGTGGTGAGGACGACCACCGCGGTGTCCGGGTTGGTGGTCCGCAGTTCCCCCGCGGCCGTCAGGCCGTCCATCTCCGGCATCCTGATGTCGAGCAGGGCCACGTCGGGCCGGTGCTTGCGGGCCAGCTCGACCGCCGCACGCCCGTCGGACGCCTCGGCGACCACCTCGATGCCCGGCTCGGTCGTCAGGATGGAGCGAACCCCGGCCCTGATGATGGTCTCGTCGTCGGCGAGCAGTACGCGAATCATCCGATCCTTCCCTGGTGGTCAGAGCATGTCCTTGGCCATCAGGACATCATCCTTGAAGCACAGCCGGTACATCGTGTCGCCGAAGTCCAGGAGACTTCTGCTCGCCCGGTAGTACTCGCACGTCGCGCCGGCCGGCACGGACGGCTCGGAGATGACCGGCGGCGGCTTCCTGATCCGCCGGTCCGGCAGGACCGGCGTCAGCTCGTCACGGGTCTCCCCGACCCGTATCCCGGCGTAGTCCTCGGGGCTGACCGACGTCGTCGCCGAGGTGAAGACGTAAAGTCCGACGAGGAACACCACGATGGCGGCCCCGAGCACCACCGGGATCAGCGCGGCCCGGCGCGCGTCGCGCCTGAGCCGGGCCCGGGTGCGCAGCAGTGCGGTCCGCGAGGCGCTGCGCCACGGCGCGGCGGTCGCGGGCCGGGCCGCGTCGGCCGGGCCGGCCCCGTGGTCCGCGCCCGTGCCGCCGCCGTCCGTGCCGTCCTCCCCGGTGTGCGGCCCCGGGGCGCCGGTCCCGGTGCCGTCGTTCGGCGGCTCGGTGGACCGCGACGTCGAGGAGGCGCTGCGCGGCAGTCGCGCGTGTACTTCGAAACCACCGGACCGCGGGCCCGTCCGCAGCGTGCCGCCCGCGAGCCGGACGCGCTCGTCGAGGCCGATCAGCCCGGACCCGCTGCCCGTCGCCGGCGTGTCCGGGCCGTGCTCCGGCCGTTCGTTGAGGACCGAGACCACGGTCTCGTCCGCCGTGTGCGTCACCTGGACGGTGATGGGGGCGCCCGGCGCGTGCTTGGCCGCGTTGGTCAGCGCCTCCTGCACCACCCGGTAGGCCGCGAGGTCGGACAGCAGCGGTGTGCCCGGCCGGTCCCGAGCCCCGTCCTCCTGGAACGTCACCGGCGTGCCCGAGAGCTGGAACCGGCGCACGAGCTGGGCGATGGACTCGTGGGCGGGAGTCAGGGAGGGCGTGGGGTCCTCCCGCAGCAGCCCGATCACCTCGTGCAGCCGCTCGGTGGCCATCGTGCACCGCTCGCGCAACTGCCCGACGGACTCACGGTGCTGCTCCGACAGCCCGGGGGCCAGTTCCAGCCCGCCGGCGAGCAGGGCCATCACGCTCAGCTCGTGACCGAGGGAGTCGTGGATGTCCTGCGCGATCCGGGCCCGCTCCTTCATCCTGGCCTGGTCGGCGATGTAGCGCTGACGCCACTCGAGTTGCTCGGCGTGCTCCCAGCCGGCGTGGGCCAGTGCGGTGCGCTGGCTCCACCAGTTCCCCGCCCACCAGGGCAGCACGCAGGTGACGAACTCGGTCATCAGCAGGCTCAGCCAGTCCTTGGTCTGGGCGACCGTGCCCACGAGCAGGAGTCCGGCCACCGCGACACAGAGGAACACCAGGTGCGCGGGCCACAACCGGGTCAGTCTGCGGCCCGCGAGGCAGCTGAGCACCACCGTCGCCATCGCCGGCCACAGACTCGCGCCGAACCACGGGTAGAACAGGGCGAGGAGCCCCGCCAACAGCAGAGACAGCAGGGGCGCGGTGCGCTGCACCACGACCGCGGCCGTGATGACCAGGCAGGCGGTCAGCCAGCTGACCGGCGTGGACACCAGCGCCTGGGTACTGAACGCGGAGGGCGCCAGCAGCACCAGGACCAGCACCAGATCGCCGCGGCGGGCGAAGGGGCGCTCGGAGCACAGGACCCGCAGGAGCGATCGGATGCGTCGGCGCACGGCCTGCCATCGGTGCATTCCAGCACGGTACAAGAAGGGTCGCGGCCTGCGGATCTGCCGAAAGTCGAATGCGGTCGTTGCCGATCGCCAGATGTCTTGGGCCTTCTCCTCTCCCTAGCGTTGCACACGTGACTTTGGAAGGAGCCACCAGGCGATGATCACTTTGGACCGACTGACCAAGCGGTACGGCGACAAGACGGCCGTCTCGGACCTTTCGTTCGAGATCAAGCCGGGAAAGGTCACCGGATTCCTCGGCCCGAACGGCGCGGGGAAGTCGACGACCATGCGCATGATCGTCGGTCTGGACGCGCCGACGTCGGGGCGGGCCCTGCTGAGGGGCAAGCGCTACGAGGAGCTGCGGCACCCCTTGCGCGAGGTCGGCGCCCTGCTCGACGCCCGCGCCGGCCACCCCGGCCGCTCGGCCTACCACCACCTGCTCGGTATGGCCCGCAGCAATGGCATCCCGGCCTCCCGGGTCGCCGAGGTCCTGGAGACCGTGGGCCTGACCGAGGTGGCGAAGAAGCGCATCGGCTCCTTCTCCCTGGGCATGGGGCAGCGGCTCGGGATCGCCGCGGCCCTGCTGGGCGACCCCAAGGTGCTGCTCTTCGACGAGCCGGTCAACGGACTGGACCCGGACGGTGTGCGCTGGGTCCGCGAGCTGATGCGCTCCCTGGCCGCGGAGGGCAGGACGATCTTCGTCTCCAGTCACCTGATGAGCGAGATGCAGGAGACCGCCGACCACCTCCTGGTCATCGGCCGCGGGAAGATCATCGCGGACGCGCCGATCGAAGAGGTCATCGCGGGCAGCTCGCTGACCGCCGTCCGGGTCCGGACCCCGCAGCCCGACGTGCTGAGGAGGCAGCTGCTGGAGTCCGGACTGCGCGTCGAGCCCGGCGCCGACTCCGCGCCCGACGAGCTCCTCGTCGTCGGCGGCACGCTGGAGGAGATCGGTGACCTGGCGTTCCACCACCGTGTCCCCATCCACGAACTCAGCATGCGCAAGGCCAGCCTGGAACAGGCGTACATGGAACTCACCGCCGCGAGCGTGGAGTACGGCTCTCCCGCGCTCGCCCAGGTCACCGAAGCTCCGGACCACCAGAAGGCGTAACTGGACATGACTACTACTGCAACCGCCCCCAAGCTCGTGGGCCCCGTGAAGGGCGGCGGCTTCAAGGGCGCCGTCGCGTTCGAGTGGACCAAGTTCTGGAGTGTCCGGGCCACTTGGTGGAACCTGACCGTCGGTCTGCTGCTCACGGTGGGCTTCGCCGCCATGGTCGGCGCGTCGGCCGACGCCAGTGCGAAGAAGGGCGTCGACGTCACGATGCCGGCCCCGCACCACGCGTCCCAGGCCTTCCTCATCTCCCAGCTGGCCATCGTGGTCCTCGCCACCCTCGCCCTCACCAGCGAGTACTCCAGCGGCTCCATCCGCACCACGCTCCAGAGCGTGCCCAAGCGCGGCCGGATGCTCCGGTGCAAGACCCTGGTGATCGGCGCCGTCGTGGTCGCCGCGGGCTTCGTCTTCAGCCTGCTGGGCACCCTGGTGGCCGCGCCCCTGATGGGCGAGCACGGCGACTACACCGGCGGCCAGTTGCTCGGCACCGCACTGGGCGCCGGGGTCTACCTCGGGCTCCTCGCCGTGATGGCCATCGGACTCGGCACCGTCCTGCGCAGCGCGGCGGGCACCATCACCACCCTCATCATGGTGCTGCTCGCGCTGCCGCAGCTGATGGGCGTCGTCGGCGCCAAGTGGCTGGAGACCGCCTCCGACTACATGCCCAGCGTCGCCGGCACCGTCCTGCTGACCCAGGACAGCGACCCCTACGGCGGCGGAGTCGCCCTGCTGGTCCTCGTGCTGTGGGCACTGGCCGCCTACGTCGCCGGCTCCGCGGTCCTGCGCCGCCGAGACGCCTAGGAAGTCCGTACTCCGCCCCCCGCGGAACACGAAGGGGCCGCACTCCGCCCGTCGGTGTGCGGCCCCTTCGCCGTGTCCGCGTGAGCGGGGGCCGGCGGGCGATAGCGGTGCGATAAGGGGCCCATAGCGGGCCTCGCCAAGGTGGTGGAGCCGCATCCTCACCCCACCTTGGAGGCCGTTCCATGCGCACCACGACGAAGACCAGGACCACCCTCGCCGTCCTCGGTTCGGCGCTCGCGCTCGGCGTCGCCGCCGCCCCCGCCCAGGCGGCCCCCGCGGACAAGCCGCAGGTGCTCTCCTCGTTCACGCAGACCAGCGCGACCAGTCAGAACGCGTGGCTCGCCGCCAACCGCAACCAGTCCGCCTGGGCCGCCTACGGGTTCGACTGGTCGACCGACGGATGCACCCAGGCGCCCGACAACCCCTTCGGCTTCCCCTTCGACAACGCCTGCGCGCGCCATGACTTCGGCTACCGCAACTACAAGGCGGCCGGCCAGTTCGACGCCAACAAGAGCCGCCTCGACAGCGCCTTCTACGAGGACATGAAGCGCGTCTGCACCGGCTACACCGGCGAGAAGAACACGGCCTGCAACAGCACCGCCTGGACGTACTACCAGGCCGTCAAGATCTTCGGCTGATCCGCGGCACGGGCCGGCCCTCCGGCGGGAGCCGGCCCGATCCCCGCCGGAGAGGGTCCGAGCCGAGGAGAGGAAGGCGCATGCGCAGCGTCGTCATCGTGGGTGCCGGAGTGATCGGCCGATCCGTGGGGCTCGCACTGCGGCGGCACGGTGTGACCACCTACCTGACCGACGCCGACCCCGAGGCGGCGCTGGCCGGCGAACGGTGCGGCGCGGGCTTCGCCGCGCGCCCCCCGCGCCAGGCCGACATCGCGGTCCTCGCGGTGCCGCCCGACCAGGTCGCCCCGGTCCTCGCCGAGCACCAGAAGCTCGGCACCGCCCGTTGCTACACCGATGTGTCCGGCGTCAAGGTGCCCCTGCACCGTGAGGTCCGGGCCTACGGCTGCGACCTGACCTCGCTGGTCAGCGGCGCCCCCGTGGTCGGCGGCGGACAAGGCCCGGCCCAGCCGCGGGCCGACCTCTTCGACGGCAGGCCCTGGGCGCTCACCCCCACCGAGGCCACCGGGAACCTTGCCCTGAACTGCGCGCTGGAACTGGTCGCACTGTGCGGGGCGGTCTCGGTGCTGCTCGCCCCCGAGGCTCACGACCGCGCCGTGGCACTCGTCTCGCACGCGCCGCACCTGGTCGCGAGCCTGGTCGCCGCGCGTCTGCTGGGCGGCGACGAGTCGGCCGTACGGCTGGCCGGCCAGGACCTGCGCGACGTGACCAGGACCGCGGACGGCGACCCGGAGCGCTGGGCGGAGATCCTGACCGCCAACGCCGGTCCCGTGGCCGACCAGTTGGACGACTGGGCGGCCGAGGCGCAGGCGATGGCCCGTGAACTGCGGGACGCCGCCCGGTCCGGGGACGCGACCGGCCCGGTCCGGCTGCGGGAGACCCTGCGCTTCGGTGCGGCGGGACGGGCCCGCATCCGGGAGCCGGACACACCCCGGCCCTGAGCCGGGTCAAGGACCGGCGCGCGGAGAGCACCACCTGCACGGACCGGCAACCCCGACGGAAAGGACACCACCATGCGCGGAATCCTGCGCGCCGCGGCTCTCACCGGGGCCATCGGCGCGGCCGCCCTGCTCCCGCCGACGACGGCCTCCGCCACGCCGGACGCGACCGCGGCACCCGGCTGTGTGACGGACAGTGAGACCGAGGACTTCGGCCGGGGCGAGATCACCGTGTGCGTCGACGGCGGCGGCGTGCGCGTGACCGGGTACGTCGAGGACCTCAAGCCCGGCGGACCCTTCACGGGCGGCGACTCCGGCTGCGTCGCCTGGTCCATCGACTGGCAGACGGCCACCGGGACCGACTCCAGCAGCAGCCACATGGCCTGCCCGCACTTCCCGGGCGGCGAGGCGTACGTCGAGTTCGACTACGACCCGACCGAGTCGGAGTACGGCCCGAAGGACGTCACCGGTGTGCGGGACACGAGCCTCGCGCTGGTCTTCATGTGACGGCCCTGCCCAAGAGCCCCCGGAAGAACCCCCCGCCGGAAGGACCCCTGCCATAAGAAAGGGGAAAGCGGCGAAGCGGACGACCAAGGTCCAGGCGTGGCACCGTTCGGCCCACGGAGATCGCACAGACTCCTGTCGACCAAGGTCATGAAAGCGCCGTCCCCGCTGTCACCTCGCGGTTTCCCCTCCTAACGTCATCAGTGTTCCTGCTTCCGACGAAGTGAGCGCTGATGACGAAAGTGACCGGAGCCGGCCGGGCGGGGCGTCGATGCGTGGCCCTCGCGGTCGCGCTGCTGCTGGCCGTCGCGCCCTCCTGCGAGGGCGGGCGGAGCGCGGCCGCCGCCCCGGCACCCGAGGCGGCCCGGGACGCGCCGGCTCTGCCCGCGCCGACCGGCGCCCTGCCGGTCGGCCTGCGCACAACGCAGTTGAGCGACACCTCCCGGCCTGACCCCTGGAACCCCGACCGGCACCGCGAGCTGACGGTCTCGCTCTGGTACCCCGCACTGCCCTCCCGTGCGCCGCACGCCTCCTACGTCACCGCGCGGGAGTCAGAGCTGATCCTGCGCTTCCACCGGGTGCGCGGCGTACCCGCCGACCTGCTCAGCCGCACCCGCGTCCACGCGCGCCTGGCCCCTCCGCCGCTCGCCGCGCCCGCGACGGGCCTGCCTCTGGTGCTGCTGTCACCGGGCTTCGCACTGCCCCGCACCTCGCTGACCGGACTGGCCGAGGAACTGGCGAGCCGGGGTTACGCCGTCGCCGCCGTGGACCACGCCTACGAGGCCCCGGCCATCAGCCACCCCGACGGCCGCGTCACCGGCTGCCTGGCCTGCGAACGGCGCCCCGAGGGCGCCCGGGTGGCCGCCGTCCGCGCCGCCGATCTCCGCTTCCTGCGCGAGCGGCTGCTCCGGTCGCCCGGCACCGAGGGGCTGCCGCCCCTGGACCCGTCGCGGGTGGCGGTGGTGGGCCACTCCATGGGCGGTGCCGCGGCCTTCGAGGCGCTGCGCACCGATGCGGGCTTCGCCGCCGCGGCCAATCTGGACGGCACCGTGCACACGGCCGGGAAGAGCCCGGTGGACCGGCCGTTCCTGCTGCTCGGCGCGGGCGGACACGGCAGGCCCGGCGCCGACGCCACCTGGGGGCGGACCTGGCGGGACCTGTCCGGTCCGCGCCGCTGGCTGTCGGTGCGCGGCGCGGGGCACCTCTCCTTCACCGACTACGCCCCGCTCCTGGAGCGGACCGGAGCGGCTGGCCCCGAGGTCACCCTCGGCGCGGCGGACGCCCAGCGCGTCACCCGGGAGCTGGTGGTCGCCTACCTCGACGAGCGGCTGCGGCAGCACGGCCCCCGTCTCGACACGGCGGTCCGGCACGACCCGGAGGTCGTCGACCACGGCCGCTGAACAGTCCGCGGCGGCCGGTGGAAAAACGGATCGATATCGGAAGGAAAGACGGTCCCCGTACCTTGGCCGGAGTCGGCAGGGTCCGCGACTCGCGCAGAGTTCACCCGACGCTCCCGGAAGGAATGAAGACGTGACCAATCCGTTCGAAGACGCAGACGGCCGCTACCTCGTGCTGGTCAATGAGGAGGGGCAGCACTCGCTGTGGCCCTCGTTCGTGGACGTGCCCGCGGGGTGGACGGTCGCCTTCGGCGAGTCCGACCGGGAGGCGTGCCTGGAGTACGTGGAGAAGAACTGGACCGACATGCGGCCCAGGAGCCTCGTCGAGGCGATGAGCGCCGGCAACTGACGCCTGGCGAACGCGACGGCCCGTACCACCCCGGCCGGGGTGTACGGGCCGTTGTCGTGTCCCGGCTCAGTCGGTGAGCGCCGCCCCGCACGGGGTGGCGGTCGTCAGGCAGTGCAAGGCGTGCAGCCGCACCAACTCCTGCCACCGGTAGCGCATCTCGCCCCAGGCGCCGCCGCGGCCCACCGCCTCCAGGAGCTGCGCGTCGACCAGGGTCTCGATCAGGTCCTCGGCCTCCAGCAGGTCCGTGCCGAGCACCTGCGCCGCCTGGGCGGCGTCGAAGTCCGTGTCGTCGAGACGGCTCAACTCCCGGTAGGCGGAGGCCACCCTGGGGTCCAGCTCCCGCATGCTGCGGTCCAGCCGGGCGCGCAGCGAGTCGTCCCCGATGCTGAGTTCCGCCAGCCGGTCGCCCGAGCGCTCCAGGCGGCGGACCAGATCGAGGACCCGCCAGTGCGTCTTGGTGAGCAGCCGGGCCGCGGCGGCCCGCAGCGCGAGGGGAGTGTGCCCGCACAGCCCGGCGAGCCGGCTGGTCGCCTCGGGAGACTCCTCCGCCCTGGCGTCTCGCAGCACACTGGTCAGCGTCTCCCGTGACTCGTCGTCCGACAGCGGCGCCACGCGCAGGCGCAGGGCGCGGTACTTCTGCATCAGCTCGTCCAGGTTGGCCCGGCCGGTGATGAGGACGCAGCACCCGCCGCTCGTGGGCAGCAGATGACGTACCTGGGTGTACGACGAGGCGTGGTCGAGCACGATCAGGACGCGCCTGCCCTCCAGCATCCCGCGGTACCGCTCGGCCGCGTCTGCGGGCTCGGTGGGCAGCGGGCCCTCGGCTCCCAGCTGGCGCAGGAACCGGTGGAGCACGCCCAGGGTGTCGCCCTCCCGGAGGTCGGCGAACAACTGACCGTCGGGAAATCTGTGGGCCGTGCGGTGCGCCCAGTTGACGGCGAGGCTCGTCTTTCCGATTCCGGGACTTCCGGTGATGTAGGCGATGGGGGAGGGATTCTGCGCGGATCCGTCGAGCAGCACATCATCCATCAGCCACTGCTCTCGACTACGCCCGATGAAGTAGGCGTCGCTTTCCGGAAGCTGAGTGGGAACGGTCTGCTGTCTGTCTCTTTGCTGCACCGCTATGCCCGGGACGTCGAGCTGTGGGAATTCGTCCCGGAGGATCGAGTCGTGCAGCGCCTGGAGGTCGGTGCCCAGTTCAAGACCGATCTCTTCGATGGAGTGGCGCATTCCGTCGCGAAATGTCGTCAGTGCCTCCGCACGCCGGCCCGAACGGTACTGGGCGAGCATCAGGTAGTAGCGCAGCCGGTCCCGCAGTGGACAGGCGCCGACCAGTGCCTGGAGTTCGCCCAGCACGGACTGGTGCTCGCCGAGTTGGAGGCGCAGCGCCGTGAGCTGTTCCACGGCCAGCATCCGCTGTTCGTCGAGGCGGGACGCCTCGGTCTCGGCGAACGGGGCGTAGACGCCGCCGAGCGCGGGGCCGCGCCACAGGGCCAGCGCCTGGCGCAGCGCGTCCGCCGCGGGCGCCGGGCGGTTCTCGGCCGTCAGCTCCGTGGCCCGGGCGACCAAGCGCTCGAAGCGGAGCGAGTCCAGCGAGTGGCCGGTGAGGCTGAGCATGTAGCCGGGCGTGGCCGTGATGATGGTCTCCCGGTCCAGGCCGGCGGTGCGGAAGATCTTGCGCAGCGTGGCGATGCAAATGGCCACCTGAGTGCGCGCCGTGCTCGGGGGACGGCCGTTCCAGACTTTTTCTATCAGGGCGTCAAAAGAGACCACCTGATTGAACGAGAGGAGTAATGCGGAAAGCACGGCACGTTGCCTGGGGCCGCCCACGGTAAGCCCTCGGCCGTTCATATTCACTTCGAGCGGCCCGAGCACTCCGAATTCGAGACCGACTGCGGGAAATTCCTTTTGGGAATTCTCCGCACTGCCGATTTCCTTGTGTATCGGTTCTATCAGCCGAAGATTCATGACCTCTTGATACCCCCGCGTCAAGTTGTGCTGATGTCTGCGTGCCGTGACTCTCCGAATCTGATGGGTGTCGGGGACATGAAATCTTCGCGTGGGTCGGGTCAGCCGGGTTCACCGCTGGTAGGGCCCTCGTCGCCATGTCGCTCACCTCCTGATCCGGTCTCTGTGCGTCAGCGGTTCGTGGTCTGCGCGAGTTCCTCACTTCCGTTCGGTGCCGTACGCCCGGGCCCGGTGGCCGGGTGGCAGTGTGAGGGGGATCGGTGCGAATGTCGCGGTCGTGGTCGCCGGCGCGGCGCTGCCTGCGGTTCGGCCCAATGTGACCTGCGTATTTTTACCGTCGTAGCCGGCTCCCCCCTGCCTGCAGTCGAATAATACGGATCTTCTTCAACTCCAACACTCAACTTTCGTCAGGTCTCTGCCCTGGCTTTGGTCAGTGCGGCGTTTCCTATTCCCCCGAGGCTTGGATCCGGCCCCTCGGTCACTCGTCGGTCACCTTCCCCGTGGATAGCCGAAGAATGCGAAGTCCGCTGGTGGCGGCGGATGTCGCGGTGCGCTGCGGCCGACGGGGCCGGGGTGGGCCGGAGTGTCGCGTCCGGTCGAACCGGAGTGGACTTTGGCTGGATCCGGACGCCCTCGGCGACAGGGAGCCGTACAGACGGAAGGGACGCCCGGCACGGACCGGGCGTCCCTTCCTCTCACCGGGCGGTACGGGGGAGACCGCCCGGTCGCTCACTTGGCGTCGAGCCTGCGCCGCATCCGGGCCCAGACCACCTCCAGCACCAGTCCGGCGACCGCCGCACAGGCGACCGCCGCCCACGGCGCCGTGACACCGACAAGCTTCAGCTGGAAGAACTCCTGGAGCCACGGCACCACCAGCACCACGGCGAAGCTCACCGCCATGGTCAGCACCAGCAGCACCCGCCACCAGGTGTACGGGCGGGCGATGATGGCCAGGGCCCACAGCGCGGTCAGGAAGAGCGCGAGGGTCGCCGCCGAGGTCTCGGCGTCCAGGTTGTCGTCGTACACGGACCGGGCGATCAGGTAGGCGACCGAGGCCGCGGTGGCCGCCAGCGCGCCGGCCGGGATCGCGAACCTGAGGACGCGGCCGACGAAGTCGGGCCGGGCACGCTCCTTGTTGGGGGCGAGTGCGATGAAGAACGCGGGGATGCCGATGGTGAGGGAGCCGACCAGGGTGATGTGGCGCGGCAGGAACGGGTAGGGCACCTGGGCGATCACGACGACCAGCGCCATCAGCACCGAGTACACGGTCTTGGTGAGGAACAGGTTGGCCACCCGCTCGATGTTGCCGATGACCCGGCGTCCCTCCGCGACCACCGAGGGCAGCGCGGAGAAGTTGTTGTTCAGCAGCACGATCTGCGCGACCGCCCGCGTGGCCGGGCTGCCCGATCCCATCCCCACGCCGATGTCCGCGTCCTTCAGTGCGAGGACGTCGTTGACGCCGTCGCCGGTCATCGCCACCGTGTGGCCGCGCGACTGCAGGGCGCCCACCATGTCCCGCTTCTGCTGCGGCCCGACCCGCCCGAAGATGGAGTTCTCCTCGACGGCGTCGGCGAGTTCCCTCGGGTCCTCGGGCAGGAACCGGGCGTCCACCGGCCGCTCCGCTCCCGGCAGCGACAGGCTGGACGCGACGGCGCCCACCGAGACGGCGTTGTCGCCCGAGATCACCTTCGCCGTCACGCCCTGGTCGGCGAAGTACCGGAGGGTGGCCGGCGCCTCCTGCCGCACCCGCTGCTTGATGACGACGAGCGCGGCCGGAGTGACCGCGTCGGGTACGGCGGCGGGGTCCTCCATGAGCACGTCCAGCGCTCGCGAACAGCGCGCGAGGAGCAGCACGCGCAGCCCCCGCGCCCCGTAGGAGTCGGCGGCGGTGAGCACCGAGTGGCCGGCCGGCAGCATCGTGTCCGGGGCTCCGAGCAGCCATGCCGACTCGGCGCCGGACGGCTCGACGAAAGAGGCGCCGCTCCAGCGCCGCGCGGACGAGAAGGGCGCGGTGGCGGTGCGCCGCCAGTCCTCGGGCGCGGGGTAGGACTCGATGATCGCCTGGAGGCTGGCGTTGGGGCGCTCGTCGGCGGCGCCGAGGGCGCCGAGCACCGCCTCGGCCGGCACGTCCGGCAGCAGTTGCAGGACCTCGTCGACGTCCATCGAGGCCTCGGTGAGCGTCCCCGTCTTGTCCAGGCAGACCGTGTCCACCCGGGCCAGCCCCTCGATCGCGGGCAGCTCCTGCACGAGGCACTGCTTCTTGCCGAGCCGGACCACGCCGACCGCGAAGGCCAGAGAGGTCAGCAGCACCAGGCCCTCGGGGACCATGGGGACGAGACCGCCCACCATGCGGCGGATCGCCTCCGAGAAGTTGTCGTCGTTCACCACGAACTGCGTGATGATCAGCGCGACACCCGCCGGGATGATCGCGTAGGTGACGAACTTCAGGATCCGGTCGATGCCGTTGCGCAGCTCGGAGTTGACGAGGCTGAAGCGCTTCGCCTCCTCGGCGAGCTGCGAGGCGTACGCCTCCCGGCCCACCCGGGTGGCGGTGAACGCCCCCGACCCGGCGACCACGAAGCTGCCGGACATCACCGGGTCGCCGGGTTGCTTGACCACCGGGTCGGCCTCGCCGGTGAGCAGCGACTCGTCGACCTCCAGGTTGTCGCCCGAGGTGACCGTGCCGTCCACCACGATCTTGTCGCCCTGGCCGAGGTCGATGGTGTCGTCGATGACGATGTCGGAGGCGCTCAGCTCGACCCGCTGCCCGTCCCGCCAGACGCGGGGCCGGCTCTCGCCGACGATCGCGAGCTGGTCCAGGGTCCGCTTGGCGCGCACCTCCTGGATGATGCCGATCAGCGTGTTGGCGAGGATGACCCCGCCGAACAGTCCGTCCTGCACCGGCCCGACGATCATCACGATGACGAACAGCACGCCGATGATCGCGTTGATGCGTGTGAACAGGTTGCTGCGGACGATCTCGCCGACGCTGCGGCTCGACCGGGCCGGCACATCGTTGACCTGCCCCGCCGCGACCCGTTCGGCGACCTCGGCGGCGGTGAGGCCGCCTCTCCCGCCGACGCGTGTCGTGCCCCCCGGCTCGTCCAACTGGTTCTTCATCCCTGACGCCCTCCCGGGCTCGACTCCGCGCTCAGTTCCGGTCTTGGCTGCGTCCCCCGCGCAGTGACTGTAGGAGCCCGTCATCGGATGTCACCAGGCACGAACGACGTCTCTTGCGCCTTACTTTCGTCAGGGACGGATCTTGGCCCGGCGGGGCGAAAGCCGATCGATATCGAGGAGAAAGACGCCGCTCCTAGGGTCGTGGCCGCACGTTCGGCGGGCATCGCGTTGGCCCGCGTTCACCCCCACCCGAGGAGATCCCGACGCATGCACGCACAGACGAGCGGACGCCCCGTGGCCGGGGACGACGTGCGGGAACAGCTGGCGGAACTGCGGCGGCACCACCCCGAGTTGCACGCCCTCGCCGACCCGCGCAGGGTCGCCGCCTGGGAGGCGGCCACGGACAATGCCCCACCGCGGCACGACGACTTCGGCGCCGACGGCGAGGGCAGCCGGGGCGTGGAGTACGTGCAGGCACAGACCCTCAACCGGCGGGCCCGCGAGACCGGTATCAGGAAGCTTCTGGGCTTCGCCGGCACCGACCGCCGCACGCCGGACGGCGAGCGGCCCGTCCTGGTCGACCTGCTGGGCGGGGACGGGCTGGTCCGCAAGGTCTGCGACGACCTGGGCATCGGCGACTTCCACATCCTCACCTGCGACGCCTCCCCCCACATGGTGACGACGGCGTGGGCGGCGGGCGTACCCGCCCTGCTCCAGCGGGCCGAGCAGCCGTTGCTGCGCGACCGCAGCGTGGACGCCGTGCTCCTGGCCTACGGCTCGCACCACGTGGCGCCCTCGGACCGCCAGACGGTGGCCACCGAGGCACACCGGATGCTCCGCCCCGGCGGGGCGTTCGTCCTGCACGACTTCCTCGTCGGCTCGCCCGTGGACGTGTGGTTCGAGGAGATCACCGACGTGTACTCGGCGACCGGCCACAAGTTCCTGCACTTCACCCGGGACGAGATCGACGGATATCTGGAGAAGGCCGGATACGACCACCGCGAGGTGGTGGAGATCGACGACCCGTACACCGCCGTCGGCGCCTCCCCCGAGGAGGCCGAGCTGGAGATCGGCCGATACCTGCTCAACATGTACGGCCTGGTCAAGGTCTTCGAGGGCCGCACCGAGGCCGAGGCGTACCGCTGGGTGGCCGAGACCGCCAAGGCCGTCTTCCGCTACCCGGACACCCCGGGGAGCCTCGCCTCCTGCGAACTGCGCCGGGAGGCCACCGGCGGGTGGCGCGTCACCGTCCCCCGGCGCGCCGTCGTCGGCGTGGGCCGGATCTCCTCCGCCGCCGGGAAAGCCGCATGACCGCCCAGGCCGCCGAGCCGCGCACCGCAGACGCACGGGACGCACGGGACGCACGGGAGGCACGGGAGGCACGGGAGGCACGGGAGGCGGCCGAGGCGGCCCGCGTCACCGTCCCGGACCGCTCCGCCGCCGCCGCACTGGCCCGGGAACACGACGTCATCCCGCTCCACCAGGAGTTCCTGGACGACGCCGTCAGCCCCGTCACCGCCTTCTCCCAGCTGTGCGGACCGGACGAGGCGGGCTTCCTGCTGGAGAGCGTGCCGGTCTCCGGCGGGGTGGCACGCTACTCGTACGTCGGCCACCGCCCGGTACCGCTGGACCTGCCCGGCGGCGACCCGCTGACCGCGCTGCGCGCCTTCCTGGCCCGCTCCGCGGCCCCGGTGCACGGACTGCCGCCCTTCCACGGCGGGATCGTCGGCTACCTCGGCTACGAGGCGGCCCGCCACTTCGAGGACCTGCCCCTCGCCGCGGGAGAGCCACCCGGCCTGCCCGAGTCCGCCTTCCTGGCCGCCGACGACCTCGTCGTCTTCGACCACGCCACCCGGCGGATCCTGCTGATGACCCTCTACCGCCCGGCCCTGGAGTCCTACGACGACGCCGTCGCCCGGATCACGCACCTCAACCGCAGGCTCCGCGACGCTGACCGGCCCGCCGGGTTCGCCGGCCGCCCGCTCGCCGACACCGCTGCGGCGGGCACCGACACGGACGGCTGGACCGCCAACCTCACCGAGGCGCAGTTCACCGACCGCGTCGCCCGCGCCCGCGAGCACATCGCCGCCGGCGACGCCTTCCAGATCGTGCTCTCCCGACGGCTCAGCAGACCCCTGCGCGCCGCACCGCTCGACCTGTACCGGCACCTGCGGGCGACCAACCCCTCGCCGTACATGTACCACCTGAGCCTCGGCGGCGGCCGGCACATCATCGGCGCCTCGCCCGAGCTCCTCGTCAAGGCGACCGGCCGCACGGTACGCACCCGGCCCCTGGCCGGCACCCGGCCCCGGCACCCCGACCCGGAGGAGGACCTGCGGCTGGAGCGGGAACTGCTCGCCGACGAGAAGGAACGCGCCGAGCACGTGATGCTGGTCGACCTCGGACGCAACGACCTCGGCCGGGTCACCGAACCGGGCACCGTCCGGGTGGAGCGGCTCATGCGGGTCGAGCGCTTCTCCCACGTGATGCACCTGTCGTCCACCGTCGCCGGCCGGCTCGCACCGGGCCGGGACGCGCTGGACGCCCTGCGCTCCGCCTTTCCCGCCGGCACGCTCTCCGGAGCACCCAAGATCCGGGCGATGGAGATCATCGCCGAGCTGGAGCCCGAGCGGCGCGGCGTGTACGGCGGCGCCCTCGGGTTCGTCGGCGCGGACGGGCTGACCGACTTCGCCATCGCGCTGCGCACCATGGTCGTCGCCGACGGACAGGTGCACGTACAGGCGGGCGCCGGGATCGTCGCCGACTCCGACCCCGCCGCCGAGTTCCGCGAGACACTGCACAAGTCGCGGGCCATGCTCACGGCCGTACGGCGGGCGGAGGCCGGGACATGAGCGCGCCGCGGGGAGCCCGACCGGGTGCCGGGCCACGGATCGCGGTCGTGGACAACTACGACTCGTTCACCTACAACCTCGTCCACTACGTCGCCGAACAGGGCGGCCGACCCACCGTCTTCCGCAACGACGCCATCGGCCTCGCCGATCTCGCGGCGTTCGACCTGCTGCTGCTCTCACCGGGCCCCGGCACGCCCGCCGAGGCGGGGATCTGCGTCGAGGCGGTCCGCGAGCTGGGCGCACGGCTGCCGATCCTCGGCGTGTGCCTGGGGCACCAGAGCATCGCCACCGCCTTCGGCGGCTCGGTGGTGCGCGGCGAGCAGGTGCACGGCAAGGCATCGGCGGTGCACCACGACGGCAGCGGCGTCCTCGCCGGCCTGCCCGACCCGTTCACCGCCACCCGCTACCACTCGCTCGTGGTCGCGCCCACCGGTCTGCCGGACGAACTGGTCGTCACCGCCCGCACGGCGGACGGCACGATCATGGGCCTGCGCCACCGCGAGCACCCCGTCCACGGGGTGCAGTTCCACCCCGAGTCGGTGCTCAGCCCCGAGGGCAAGCAGCTGATCGCGAACTTCCTGGAGTGCGCTGATGATTGAGGCACTGAGAACGCTCGTACGGCGGCCCCTCACCGAGAGCGAGGCCGCCGAGGCGATGCGCGTGATCATGCGCGGCGAGGCGACGGCGGCCCAGATCGCCGGGTTCGCGCTGGCCGTGACGGTGCGCGGCGCGTCCGTGGACGACCTGACCGGCATGGCCTGCGCCGCCCAGGAGTTCGCCACGCCCGTACCGTGCGAGGGTGACCTGCTCGACACCTGCGGAACCGGTGGCGACGGTCTGAACACCTTCAACATCTCCACCACGTCCGCGATCGTCGCCGCCGCCTGCGGGGTGCGGGTCGCCAAGCACGGCAACCGCAGCGCCTCCTCCGCCTGCGGCAGCGCCGACGTGCTGGAGGAACTGGGCATCCGCATCGACCTCGGCGCCGAGGAGGCCGCGGCCTGCCTGGACCGCGCCGGGATCACCTTCCTGTTCGCCCCCGTCTTCCACCCGGCCTTCCGGCACACGGCGGGCCCGCGCCGGGAACTGGGCGCGCGCACCGTCTTCAACCTGCTCGGGCCGCTGTGCAACCCCTCGGGTGCCCGGCTGCGCACCCTGGGCGTGCCGAGCCGGGACCTGGTGGAACCGATGACCGAGGTCCTCGACCGGCTCGGCGTCAGGAGCGCCCTGGTCTTCCACAGCGAGGACGGCATGGACGAACTGAGCACCGGCGCGCCGGCCCACATGGTCGAGTTGCGCGACGGCCGCCGCACCACCCACCGCTTCGAACCCGCCGAGTACGGGCTGGCCAGGTCCCGCCCCGGCGACCTGGCCGGCGGCGACCGCGCCGTCAACGCGGCCGTCGTCCGCCGCGTCCTGGCCGGCGAACGCGGGCCCAGGCGGGACGTCGTGCTGCTCAACGCGGCGGCGGCCCTGCGCGTCGCCGACCTGGCCGGCACCTGGCCCGACGCGCTGCGGCTGGCCGGGTCCGCCGTGGACGGCGGTGCCGCCGCCGACCTGCTCGACCGCTGGACCCGCGCCTCGTGGCGGCGCGCCGACGTGGAGGTGCCGGCATGAGCGGCATCCTCGACACCCTCGTCGCCGACGCGGAACTCCAGACGCGACGCCGGCGCGCGGCACGTCCCGAGGCGGAGCTGGCCGACCTGGCCGCCGCCGCGCCCCCGGCCCGGGACTTCGCCGCCGCCCTGCGCGGACCGGGCCTCGGGGTCATAGCGGAGATGAAACCGCGCAGCCCCTCCAAGGGGCCGCTCACCGACGACTACCGGCCCGCCGAACTGGCCCGCGCCTACAAGGAAGGCGGCGCCCACGCCCTGTCGGTGCTCACCCACGAGGCCGGCTTCGGCGGCAGCCCCGAGCACCTGGCCGTCGCCCGCGCCGCCTGCGACCTGCCCGTACTGCGCAAGGACTTCATCACCGACGAGTACCAGATCCTGGAGGCCCGCGCCCTCGGCGCCGACGCCCTGCTGCTGATCGTCGCCGCACTCAGTCCCGAACGGCTCGCCGAACTCCTCGCCCACACCCGGGCCCGGGGCATGGCGGCACTGGTCGAGGTCCACGACGAGCGCGAGGTGGACGTGGCCCTCGCGGCGGGCGCCGACATCATCGGCGTCAACCACCGCGACCTGCGGGACTTCTCGATCGACCGGACACTGTCGGCCCGGCTGCGCGGGCGGGTGGGCACCGGACGCGTCATGGTCGGGGAGAGCGGAGTCCGCGGCGCGGCGGACGCCCGCGCACTGGAAGGGGCCGGAGTGGACGCGGTCCTGGTCGGAGAACTGCTCATGCGGGCCGGGGATCCCGGTGCCACGATCAAGGAACTGGTCGGATGACGGCGAGCGACACCCACACGACACGACTAGCGGTCCCGGACGGGACCCGGGCGGCGGGCGGCGGTGGACCGGCCGCGTGGAGCCCGGACTCGTGGCGCGGCCGCCCGGCCGCCCAGCAACCGGACTGGCCCGATCCCGAGGAACTGCGCGGGGTGGAGAACACCCTCGCGCTGCGCCCGCCGCTGGTGCTCCCCGAGGAGATCCTCGACCTGCGCCGCTCCCTGGCCCAGGTCGCGGCGGGGGAGGGTTTCCTGCTCCAGGCGGGCGACTGCGCGGAACGTTTCGGCTCCTGCACCGAGGCCGGGGTGCGCGGCAAGCTGCGGGTGATCCTCCAGGTGGCCATCCTGCTCACCTACGGATCCGGACTGCCGGTGGTGAAGGTGGGCCGCATCGCCGGTCAGTTCGGCAAGCCCCGCAGCCGGCCCACGGAGACCGTCGGCGGCGTCGAACTGCCCGCCTTCCGCGGCGACATCGTCAACCGGCCCGAGTTCACCGCCGAGGCCCGCCGCCCGGACGCCGGCCGGTTGCTGAGCGCGTACCACCACGCGTCGGCGGCCCTGAACGTGCTGCGCGCGCTGACCCTGGGCGGCTACGCCGATCTGGGCCAGGTCCACGACTGGAACCAGGAGTTCGTCCGGCGCAGCGCCGCCGGGCAGCGGTACGAGACGGCCGCCGACGACATCACCCGGGCCCTCAGGTTCATGGCCGCCTGCGGCGTGGACACCCGCTCCCAGGCGGCCCTGCACCAGGTGCAGCTCTACACCTCGCACGAGGCACTGCTGCCGCAGTACGAACAGGCACTCATCCGGTACGACGAGAAGCGGCGCGGCTGGTTCGACACCAGTGCGCACATGCTGTGGATCGGCGACCGCACCCGCCGGCTCGACGGGGCGCACGTGGAGCTGTTGGCCGGGGTGGACAACCCGGTCGGCGTCAAGGTGGGGCCGTCCACCGGCGCCGCCGACCTGCGCGAGCTGTGCGAGCGGCTCGACCCGGACCGCGCCCCGGGCCGCCTCGTCCTGATCAGCCGGCTCGGCGCGGGACGCGGCGGAGAACTGCTGCCGCCGCTGCTCCGGGCCGTGCGGGACGCCGGGCACATCCCGGTGTGGGCCTGCGACCCCATGCACGGCAACACCTTCGTCTCGGAGAGCGGCTACAAGACCCGCCGGCTGTCCGACATCACCACCGAGGTGGCCGAGTTCTTCGCCGTGCACCGCGAGGAAGGGCTGCATCCGGGCGGCATCCACCTCGAACTCACCGGCGACGACGTCACCGAATGCCTCGGCGGCGACCTCGACGAGGTGCTGGACACCCACCTGGCCAGCCGCTACGAGACCGCCTGCGACCCGCGGCTGAACGCCGCCCAGTCCATCGAACTCGCCTTCCGGGTGGCGGAGTTCCTGCGCCAACAGCGCAGCGGGGCGTGAGCCGCACTGTCGAAGGTAAGTTCCGCGCCTGACGAACGCCAGGTGTGGCGCGGGAGCCGTCTGCGTAACCTCGGAACGCAGGGGCCTGAATCCCCCGCAGGCCCCGGCGAACCGGCCCGGGGGCGGCGGTCCTCCCTCTGCGGACCGCCACCCCCGGGCCGTCGGCGCCGACGACCGGAAGCGTTGTGCCGCCCGCGAGGTCTTCAACCGGGTCTGACCGATATCCCGCACCCCTGCGATATAGGGGCGTCCGTGAGGCCACGAGGGAGTGTATGAACCGCAGCTTCATGACGCGCGTGCTGTGCCACCGCGCTGAGCGGGCGAGGTCCGCGCCGCAGGAGCCGTCGACTGCTGTCACCGTCGCGATCTCATAGGCGTCCGACAGGAAGACCTCACGGAAAGCTCAGGGTCCTGGGCGAGTGTCACGTACATGCACGCACACCGCCCCCGTACCCCAGCCACCGAGCGCACGCGCCGCTGGTTCATGAACCGTTCCCTGCTGCTCGGCGGTGCCGCCGCCGTAGCGACCATGACCGGCTGTTCCGCCGGGGCGTCCGACACGAGCGGCTCCGCGTCCGGCGGCGCCCAGAGCGGGATGCCGTCCGGTGGCGCCGGGGGCATGGGCCCCGGCGTCACCGAGGTGAAGTACGCCGACTTCACGGGTGTCACCACCGATGGAAAGGTCGTCGACGACCTGTTCGCGATCCACTCCACCGGCGTCTCGACGGATGCGGTGGTGCAGGCCGCGCAGGCGTTCCTGGACGGACTCAGCACCAAGGTGCGCCGGGCGTCCGTGTTCGACGTGGACGACGACGAGTGGCTGGCCTGGAGCAACGTCGACGGCTACGAACGCGAGGGTGCCCGCATGGGCGACCTGACCGAGAAGCAGCGCGACCTCGGATACGCCCTGCTCGGTGCGGCTCTGTCGGCCGACGGGCTGGCCCAGACCCGCAACATCATGAAGCTCAACGCCTTCCTCGGTGACTACAACGGTGGTGGGAAGGAGACGCTGACCGAGGGGCACTACTACTTCACCTTCATGGGAACCCCGTCCACGTCCAAGCCCTGGGGCTTCCAGTACGAGGGCCACCACGTGGCCATCAACTACTTCGTCCTCGGTGACCAGGTCGTCATGTCCCCGACTTTCATGGGCTCGGAGCCGACCTCGGCCACGTACAACGGCGAGAAGATCACCCTCTTCAAGCCGGAGACCAAGGCCGGTCTGGCCCTGCTGCGGTCCCTGACCTCGGCGCAGCGCAAGAAGGCGATCTCCGCCGACGAGAAGGGCGGTACGAACATGGTCGCCGGGGCCGGCCAGGACAACCTGAAGCTGGCCTACCAGGGCCTGGCCGCCAAGGAGTTCACCTCCGCCCAGCGCCAGAAGCTGCTCTACCTGGTCGGCGTCTACGTCGGCTACATGGACGACGGCCACGCCGCGGTGAAGCTGAAGGAGGTGGAGGAGCACCTCGACGACACATACTTCTTCTGGATCGGCGAGACCGAGGACTCCTCTGCCTTCTACTACCGGGTGCACAGTCCGGTCGTGCTCATCGAGTACGACGCCCAGTCCCCGCTTGCCTACGGAGAGAACGCTCAGATGGGCGGCGGTGGTGCCCCCAGCGGCCGGCCGTCCGGCATGCCGAGCGGGCAACCCACCGGTATGCCGAGCGGCGGACCCGGCGGGGGTGGTATGGGCATGGGCGGCACCCCCACCCAGCAGCACATCCACACCATCATCCGCACGCCCAACGGCGGTGACTACGGTGTGGATCTGCTCAAGCTCCACCTGGAAACCGACCACTGACACATGGCGCCCGTGACGGTGACGTGCCGCCCTTCTGACACCCCGCGCCGTAGGGGGGGGCGGGGTGTCAGGTCCCGGTAGGCGTTGTGTGAGGCCGAAGCCGGTGGGACCGGCCGCGGCTGGGCTTCGGGTCAGACCTGTACGGGGAGCGCCGATGCTGAGTTCGTACTCGAATCGCGCTCCGGTGTAAGAAGACTGTTCGATCCTCGCCCGTGGCACATGGACGGCACCGTCGTGCGGGGCGTCCGCGCGGTCGGTGAGCGTGATGCGTTCCGAGCGCAGGCCCCACGGTGGCGGACGACCCTGCGGAGCAGACCCTGGCCACCCTCCAGGGTTGACCAGTCTCACCCAGTTCGGTCTGTACGGGTCCGCCCTCGGTGGAGTCGACGCGCCCCTCCAGGAGGTTGCAACGGCTGATGAAGCCGGCGACCTCGGGGGTGGCGGGGGGCTCGTAGGTCTCGGTCGGTGTGCCCACATGCTGGAGGTGGCCGTGCATGAACACGGCGATGCGGTCGGACAGGGACATCACCTCGGCCTGGTCGTGGGTGACGAACACGGTCGGCGCCTTCGGCGGTGGGTTTGTGATCCGCCGCGTGCTCGGGAACAGGCTCCAAGATCGCGCCTCGGTCCCGGGGGCTTGGGCGAAGCACTTGGTGCTCGGTGAGGGCGACTCGCCCGGAACCAGCCGCACCCCGGCAACTACGACGTGCCCGAGAAGATGGCCTGGATTGCCAAGGCCGTCCGGCAGGCCGGCGACGTCACGGTTGCCGGAGGTGAACCACATGACGACCTTGTCGCCTTCCTTGATCCGCTTGCCGCCGAGTTCGACGTCCCGGGCGGGCGGCCGGCGCGAGGACGTAGTCGTAGGTGTCGAACAGGCGGAGCACCGACCGGTGGTAAGGGTCCCGAACCGTGACGGCTCGGGAGACGTTCAGCCTGCTGAACTTCTCGCCCTGCTCGATCTCCCAGAGCGCCTCGGGCTTCAGCCGCTCCCGGGCGCCGGGGTCGGCGTAGAACGCGTGCAGGCCCAGATCTGCCCTCCATAGCCAGGTGAGGGAGGTGTGCCAGATGTCCTCGGCCGGGAAGGCCGGGGTCGCCTCGTCGATGCGGCAGCCGAGGGACGCGAACGCCTGCAGAGCGTTGCGGCAGAGGTCGGGCACTCCGCCCTCGAAGGGAAGGTGACCACCCCAGTCGCCGACCCCGGCGAAATGCGAAATGCGGGCGTCGGCCTCGCCCGGTTCGCCACGACGGTGGCCCCGGTGGACGCTTCGGCTGACGCCCGTCCCTCCCGGGGCCGCCATCCCGGTCGCGGAGGCGGCCTTTCGGGCTGTCGACCGTCAGTGCCTCGTGGCCGAGCGCGTCTTGATGGTGAGGGCGGCCAGGGCCATCATCAGTGCGCCGAAGACGGCGGCGCAGGCGTACATGGTGAAACCGATGTCGGCGTTGCCGGCCGCGATCAGCGCGCCGCCGATCCACGGGCCGAAGATGGCGCCGAAGCGGCCCATGCCGGAGACCCAGCCGAGGGCGGTGGGGCGGTCCTCGTCGTTGTGGTGGGTGCCGACCGTCGCGTAGACCATGGTCTGGCCGGAGAAGAGCAGCAGTCCGGCGAAGAAGACCACCGCATAGAGGACGCCGACCGACATCTGGACGCCCATGAGGTAGACGAAGACGGCGGTCAGGACGAACCAGGCGATGACGACCTTGCTCGGGCCGATGCGGTCGGCGGTCCGGCCGGCGATGAGCATGCCGCAGATGCCGCCGACGTTCAGGAACGTCGAGAAGAGCAGCGAGTCGCCGGTGTCGTAACCGAGGTCGACCATGATCTTCGGCAGCCACTGGCCGACTCCGTAGACCAGGAGCAGACCCGCGAAGGAGGTCAGCCAGAAGCAGAGAGTGGTGGACCACTGGCCGTGCCGGAAGAGGTTCTTCAGCGCGTCCAGCTTGTCCCCGCCGCTCGCCTTCGGTTCGGCCAGTTCGGTGCCGTAGGCGGCGGCGAGCAACTCGGCGTCGGCGCGGCGGCCGCGGGTGAGCAGGTTGGTGGGCGACTCGGGCAGCAGCTTGAAGGCGACCGGGAGCAGGATCAGGGCGGGCAGGGCGGAGGCGATGAAGGCCCAGCGCCAGCCGTGGTCGTCGACCAGCCAGAGGGCGAGCAGCGGGGCCAGGGCGCCGCCGGTCTGGTGGGCGGTCATGATGACGCCGGTGGCGAGGGCGCGGCGGCCGCGCGAGGTGAACTCCATGCCGTACGAGATCGCGATCGGCAGCAGCGCGCCGAGGCCGAAGCCGCACACGAAGCGGAAGAAGCCGAACTGGCCCGAGGACTGGGACCAGCCGGTGCCCAGCGTGGCGAGGGTGAAGATCACGACGCTGGCGAAGACGGTGACGCGACGGCCGATCCAGTTCGAGGCCGTGCCGGACAGGATCGTGCCGAGCAGCATGCCGAAGTTGGTGTAACTGCCGATCGTGCCCGCGACGTCCGGGGTGAGGCCGAGGCTGTGGCCTCCGAGCATCTTCGGAAGCACGGAGCCGTAGATGAACGTGTCGATGCCGTCGAGGAGGACGAGTGCCCAGCACAGGGCGATGACGACGGTGCGGCTGCGGCGGGCCGTCGTCCCGGTCGCCTGGGCGAGCGGGGAGGTGGCGGAGGAGGACATCGTTGTTTCCTCTCGTGCGGGACGTCAGGACGGGGCCTTGGTCCCTGGCTGCAAGGGCGGTGGGGCCGGTGCGGCTCGCGCGGCCGGTGGGGGAGGACGGACGGAGCATGCCCCCGAGCTGCGGACTCCGCGTGGGGAGCCTCGAGCTCGCTGTGGCGTAGACGTTAAGAAGCCATAGCCATCACGTCAACACTTTTGTTAACAATCTAAGCAACAATTCGGCCCCGGGGTACGGGTGGGAGCCGTTCCCCGGGGCCGGAAAGGGCGGATCAGATCAGGGCCGCACGGGCGGCGTGCCGTGCGTGTGGAAGGACTCGATGGTCTGCAAGCCCCAGGCCTGCCCCTTCTTGCGCTCCTCCTCGGTCCAGGTGATGAGCGGCCAGTCGGGAGCGAGGACGAGACGGGTGAGCGGGTTGCAGAGTTCGATGCGGTTGCCGCCGGGTTCGTAGACGTAGAGGAAGAACGTCTGCTGGATGGCGTGCTTGTGCGGTCCCGTCTCGATGAAGACGCCGGTGTCGATGGCGAGGTCGGCGGCGCGCAGGATGTCCTCGCGGGTGTCCGTGGCGAAGGCGACGTGGTGCAGCCGGCCCTCGCTGCCGGTCCAGTCGGACGTGTAGACGACGTCGTACGACTTGTCGGTGTACGTCAGCCAGCGTGCCGCGATCTTGCCTGAGTCGAGCCGGATCTGCTCGGTGGGGCGGGCGCCGAGGAGCTGTTCCTGCCATTCGGCGTTGGCGAGGACGTCGGCGGCGAGGAAGTTGATGTGGTCCAGGCGGCGGACGCCGACGCCGCGGTTGGGTTTCGCCTGCGGCTGGTTCTTGAGAGACGGCTTGAGCGCCCGGGGGGCCTGATAGTGCTCGCTCTCCCAGTACAGGGCGTGTTCGTGGCCGTCCGGGTCGGTGGTGACGTAGAGCCGGCCGAGGCCGGGCTCGTCCTCGGTCCACTTGCCCGTGCCGCCCGCCGCCTCGATGGCCTCCACCCGACGTCGGAGCGCCTCCTCGCTGGAGGTGCGCAGGGCGAGGCGGCCGAGACCGGGCTGTTCGCGGGCGGTGAGGACGAGACTGTGGTTCTCGTAGTCGTCGAAGGTCCGCAGGTAGACGGTGTCGCCGTCCTGTCCGTTGACGGTCAGGCCCAGGAAGTCGGTGAAGAAGGCGACGGAGGCGTCCAGGTCCGGGGTGAACAGCTGGGCGTGGCCGATGTGGGCGATGTCGCCGAGCGGCGGGGTCATGAGCGGCCTCCTGTGGGTGGTACGGGGAAGACGGTGCCGTCGAAGATCTTGCGGGCGGTGCGGACGACGGCGGTGCGACGAGCCCTGAGGCCGCCCTCGGGGGCGCGACCGATACTGCTTTCGATGTCTGTGAATCCGCTGGGATGCTCGATGCGGAGCCGGTCGCCCTCTTCGGGGAGGGCCGCGATGCCCTGCGCGACGCTTCCCTCGATCCGTAGCCCGGCCGCCACGCTCGCGGCGCCGAGGACGCCGATGGAGGTGTGGACGCGGGCCGGGATGAAGGTGCGGGTGGTGACGGCGCCGCCGTGGCGGGGCGGCGAGAGCAGGGTGAGCTTGGGGACGGTGGCTCCGGTGATGTCGCCGAGTCCCATCAGCTGTCCGGCTGCCAGCCGGATTTCGTGGAGCCGGGCGGTCAGTTCCCGGTTGTTCTCCAGATCCTCGGGATCCTCCTGACCGGTGACCTCAAGGGTTTCGGCCGGGATCAGGACGGTCGGCATGCCGTTGTCGACACACGTGACCTGGATGCCGGCGACCGTGTCGCTCACGTTCCCCGTGGGAAGCAACTGCCCCTCCCGCGGCAGGAATTCGATGACCACGGCAGCTGCGCTTCCGGGAACACCGGAGATTTCCGTGTCGCCGCTGTAGGCGACGCGGCCGTCAGGGGTCGGGAACGTCGCCGTGGCGAAGTCACCGGAGTTCACCATGCGGATGCGCACGGATGTCTCCCTGCTGCCTGCTCGTACGAGTCCGCGCTCGACAGTGAACGGGCCGACTCCTGCGAGCAGGTTGCCGCAGTTCTGGCGGTCCGAGACCACTGCCTCGTCCACGGCGACCTGGAGGAAGAGGTAGTCGACATCGGCCTCGGGACCGGTCGACGGGGACACCACGGCGACCTTGCTCGTGAGGGGGTGGGCGCCGCCGAGACCGTCGATCTGGCGCGGGTCCGGGCTGCCCATGACCCGCAGCAACAGCTCGTCGCGGACGGTCTCTTCGGTGGGCAGGTCCTCGGCCAGAAAGTAGGCGCCCTTGGAGGTACCGCCGCGCATCAGCATGCAGCGGACCTCCGCGGGGCCGCTCACGACTCGACCTCCTCGTACGGGCGGTAGGTCACCCCGAGCCGGGTGAGCGTCTCCCGCAGCCCGTAGCGGTCCAGGCCCAGTTGCCCCTCCAGGAAGGCGGCGCGGGCCGCGGCCTCCTTCTGCTCGCGGGCCTCGGACGCTTCGACGGTGTCGCGGGCGCACTCGCGCGGGACGACCACCACGCCGTCGTCGTCGGCGACGATCACGTCACCGGGGTGGATCATCTGGCCGCCGATCACGATCGGTACGTTGACGCTGCCGCCGGTCGCCTTGACAGTGCCCTGCGGGCTGACGGCGGCGGACCAGGCGGGGAAGCCCATCGCGCGCAGTTCTGCGGTGTCGCGGATGCCGGTGTTCAGGACGACGCCACGCACCCCGCGATGGACGAGGGCGGTGGCGAACAGCTCGCCGAACAGGCCGTCCGTGCACGGCGAGGTGGTGGTGACGACGAGGATGTCGCCCTCGCCGCACTGCTCGACCGCCGCGTGGATCATGAGGTTGTCGCCGGGCCAGCACAGCACCGTGACGGCGGTGCCGGCGACGCGGACGCCCTGCTGGATCGGGCGCAGATGCGTGCCGAGGAAGCCGGTGCGGCCCATGGCCTCGCCGACGGTGGCCGTCCCGTAGCCGGAGAGCGCCTCGACGTCCTTCTTCTCGGCCTTGGGCGGATTGGTGACGATCACGCCGGGCATCAGGCGAGCTCCTTCGCGATCTGCGGGTAGGGCCGCATGTACGCCTCGGCCATGGTCTTGTGGGCCAGCCCCAGGTTGGGGCCCGCGTTTCGCTTGAGCTGCACCCCTCGGCGGACGGCGAGGTCGGTGTAGTAGTCCCACAGGTGCTGCTGGGCGCCCAGGCACTCCATGGCCTTGCGCTTGGTGTCCCAGACCTCGGTGATGTCGAGGAGGACCTCGGGCTTGAAGCCGCTCATCTCAGGCTGGTGCGGTTCGAAGTAGAACACGGGCGGGGCGCCGATGATGCCGCCCTCGCCGGGGTAGCCGATGGTCTGGGCGAGGACCCGGGCCTCCAGGGCCATGCGGTTGGCGGCCGGGTGGTCGCCGTTGTACGGGTCCTCGACCGGGTGCGTGAGCACGACGTCCGGCTGCGTCTCCCGGTAGACGGCGACGAGCTGGTCGGTCAGCTCGGCCGTGGCGACCAGCGGGTAGTCTCCGGCGTCGAAGAAGCGGACCTCGGCACCGAGCGTCGCGGCGGCGCGCTCGGCCTCCTCACGGCGGATCGCCTTGATCTCGTCGAGTTTCTTCCCCTCCCGCCACGCCTTCGCCGACTCGCCGCGCTCGCCGAAGGTCAGGCACGCGATGGTGACCTGCTCGCCCCGGGAGGCGGCCAGGGCGATGGCGCCGCCCGCCCGCCACACGAAGTCACCCGCGTGTGCGGTGACGACGAGCGTCGAGCGGGGCGGGGTGGCGGCGGGTGCGCCGTTGCCGTGGGTCATGCTGCATCTCCTTGGTGACAGGTGCCGCACCCGCCCCAGGAGCGGGTCTCAATCGGCGCGCAGGGCGTCGATCACGCTGCTGAGGTGGGCGCGAACGGCCGTCTCGGCCGCTTGCGGATCCCTGGCCCTGATCGCTTCGATCACGGCCAGGTGCTCACTCAGGGACTGCTGCGGACGACCCGGCCGCAGCGCCAACTGGAAGCGGTGGCGCACCAGCTGGGCGTTGAGCCGCTCCAGGAGACCCACGGCCGTGTGCTGGCCTGAGGCCTCCCGGATCAGGGCGTGGAGGTCATGGTTGAGCTCGGAGTACGTGACCGGATCGCCGTCGGCGACCGCCTTGGACATGGCCTTGCCCAGGTCGGTCAGCTCGTCGAGCTGCGCGTCGGTGGCCTCGGTCGCCGCCTTGGCCGCGCACAGCCCTTCGAGCACCATCCGGCACTCCGTGATCTCCACGGCCTCCTCGACCGTCACCACCCGCACCCGCGAACCGCGGTTGCGGATCCGCTCGACCAGCCCCTCGGAGGTCAGATCGAGCAGCGCGGCACGCATGCTGGCGCGCGTGACGCCGTAGCTCTCGGCGAGCTCGTTCTCCACCAGCCGCTGGGCCGGCGCCATCTCGCCCTGCAGGATCGCCTTCCTGAGTCGCTCCAGCGCGTACTGCTTGGCCTGCTCTCCGGAGCCTGGACGGGCTTCCTTCGGCATCTGCCCTCCCTGAGTGAGTGCCTGTCGACGCTAAATCTAGGGCAACAGAATTGTCAACGATTCTGTTCTCACTCTTGAGGGTGGGGCGCGCCACGGCGGATGCGGCAGGCGGCGCCAATGGCTCTCGTCGAGGGGCAGGTCGTCGGCGAGGGAGGGGGGTGGCCGTTGTGACGGTGTCGGCGGCTAGCTCTCGTAGTCCGTGCGGTGATCGGAAGGGCCCCGGCTCGGTCCGCGCGACGAGATCGAGCATCTCGGGCACCTCGTCCTTGCCCAGGACGACCATGTCGCTGTCGGGCTCGGCGCCGCGCCGGTCGGGAAGGGGGCCGCCGGACCAGATCAACTGACGGCCCGCCAGGCTGAAGACGGGCTCCCGGCCCGGCGGCGGGCAGGCGGAACAGCTGAACATGAATAGGTGGCGGCTCCACCCAGCCGTCGGGCGAGGTGCGCGTGCGGGCCACTGAGCGACTGCCCTACAGGATCGTCGAGTACCGAGTCGTCGATCATCAATCCTGCAGTCTCACATCCGTGGCGGACGCAGTGCCCGATCGATGTCACCTGCCGCGGGCGCCCCCGGTTGTCAGCAGTCGAAAGTTTCGCGTCCCTGTACCCGACCGGGTGGCGTTGCTTTCATGTGACCCGCTGCCGCCCGAGCGGGCGCACGTACATGTGAGGAGTGTTCAAGTGCTTCTCGCAGAGACCAGGTTGCCGGAGTCGCTCTCGTTCGGCACGGGGCGTGCGGTGGTCGACCCGGTGACGGGCGCGCCGGTGCAGTTCCTGGACGACCGGGCCCCGGTACGGCGGTTTCTGCTCGATCAGGACGCTGCGCCTGGCACTCGGTGGAGCACCAGTGGGGGTCCGGGCATCTGGTGACCGACAGGGGAGCGGCCCGGTGGCTCGCGCCGTCGGGCCTGCGGATGGCGGAGGACGTCGTGGAGGCTGTGCACACACCGCTGCCCGGGGTCCGGGTGGAGGTGCGGCGGTGCGTGGACGGGGCCGTGCTGCGTGAGCGCTACACGGTCGTGAACAGCGCCGACGAGTCCCTCGCCGTCACCGGCCTGGGCATCCAGACGCCCTTCGCCGACTGGTACCGGGACGCGCGGACCTCGCAGGAGGAAGCGGTGCACGCGCACGTCTTCACCGGAGGCACGTGGGCGTGGGTGCTGGCCCAGCCCATGTCCGGTGAGGGGCGCTGCCTGGGACTGATCGTGCGGGAGGGGGCGGTGCGCGCGTACTCGGTGGAGTCCCGCAACCAGGCGTCCCTGTCCGACGTCCGCGGTCACCTGGTCCTCCAGGTCACCGACCATGTCCGCAACCCGGACGCGTTCGGCGGGCAGCCGGTGCTCCGCCTGGCGCCGGGGGAGTCGGTCTCGCTCGCGTGGGAGCTGGGCTGGTACGAGTCGGTCGGCGCGTTCACCGCCGCCACCCGGCCGCCGGCCGCCTTCTCCGCGTACGCCGCCGAGACCGGCACCCCGATCATCGTCGAGGCGGCGTCGGTGAGCAGCCCGGACCCACAGGTGAAGGTGGAGCGGGAGGCGGAGGCCAGTACCGGGTCGAGGCGTTCGCACACGGCACCCGCACGCTGGACATCGGCGACGGCGCCCGTACCGAGGTGCTCTTCCATCTCCCGCTGGGGGAGGTCGTGCGCCGCCGCGTCGCCTTCATCGCCTGCCACCAACGGGCCGTGGAGCGGCCCGGTCTGCTCGCGCATGCCTTCGTCCCGGTGAACACCCGGACCGGGCTGACCGGCGCCACCAACGGCTGGCCGGACTGGTCCGACGGCTCGGAGCGGATCGCCATGCCCCTGCTGCTGCAGGCCGCCACCGTCCGAGGCCTCGCAGACCCTGAGGAGACCGGCTCCCTGCTGGATGGCTGGTCCCGCTTCGCCGTACGCCACCTCCTCGACGAGACCGACGCCCCGCGCCGCGGCTCGCAGACCTGGCACCTCGAACCGCGGCTGTACGACATGCCCTGGCTGGCCCGCTTCTTCCTCGACCGGCACCGGGCGCACGGCCGGGAAGAGGACCTGGAGCGCGCCGCCCGCATCATCGAGCGCCGCTTCGACCTGGGCGGCGCCACCCATCTGTCCATCGACGACTCCCCGACGACGACGGCCGTCTGCGACGCCCTCGACACCGCCGGCCAGAGCGCCCGCGCCGCACGGCTGCGTGAGCAACTGGTCGACAGCGCCCGTCGGTTCGCGCGCCTGGGACGGCAGCTGCCCGCCCACGAGGTCAGCTACGAGCAGGCGATCGTCGCCCCTTTGCTCGACCTCCTCAGCGACGCCTACGCCCTCACCGGCGAGGCCGTCTTCCACGACGCGATCGAGGAGCGGCTGCCCTGGCTGCTGGCCTTCGGCGGCCCCCAGGCCCCACGCGCGCCTGCACGGCATCGCCATCCGCCACTGGGACGGCTACTGGTTCGGCGAGAACCGGCTCTGGGGCGACGTCTTCCCGCACTACTGGAGCACCCTGACCGCCACGACCCTGCTGCGCCTCCCGGCCACCCTGCGCACCCCCGACACCGACCGCCTCGCCGAGACGATCTTCCGCGCGAACCTGGCCAACTACCACGAGGACGGCTCGGCCACCTGTGCCTTCGTCATGCCTTCGGCCGTGGACGGACGCCCCGCGCACACCGCCGATCCCCTCGCCAACGACCAGGACTGGCACCTCGTCCTGTGGCTGCGCCACCACGACGGCCGATAACGTCCACGATAATGCTAGTCATATTGTTAACAATCTTGTAGCGTGCGTCACGCCTTGACCTCAAGGCATCCGCGAAGCACCTGGTGCTCGATGAGGGGAGACCCATGCAGAGGTTGACCACGTACTGCGGACGAGACGCACTCGCCCACCCGCCGAGCGTGCGGGCGGAACGCCCAGTGATCCGCACACGCCTCCTGA
Organism: Streptomyces rochei; assembly: GCA_002155895.1. Lineage (GTDB taxonomy): Bacteria > Actinomycetota > Actinomycetes > Streptomycetales > Streptomycetaceae > Streptomyces > Streptomyces rochei. The sequence continues at coordinate 12,062 of MUMD01000020.1, read as the reverse complement.
GAGGTGTGGCGCTCGCGGGTTCCCTCGTCCTCACGTCCGTCGCCGTACCGGCCTCCGTCGCGGCGGCCGCCCCCGCGCAGAGCCGCAGCCACGCCGCGGGCTCCCAGGACGCGGTGCTCGCCTTCGACCCCTCCCGCTACACGACGATCACCGTCACCGTCGACGGCCGTCCCCTGCAGGTGCGCTGGTACAAGGAGATCTGCTACGTCGCGAACCCGGTCGCCGCGGCGGCACAGCAGCCCGGCGGTCCGGGCGGGGGCACCACCACCATCTCCAACACCGCCTGCGGCTACCAGGGCATGAACGTGTTCGTCCCCGAGAGCGCTTTCGGCGACCAGCGGGCGCCGATCTACTTCGCCGTGAACAACAGTGGTTGGATGGCCAGTTACATACGGGCGAGCGTGACCGCCGGCGCCGCCTACAACAGCGCGACGAGCAACGTCGGCGCCGCCCTGAAGGCGGGCTACGTCTTCGTCGACGTCGCCGGCCGCAGCCGCGGAATGATCGGCGCCGACGGCTCGTTCCCCGGCAAGGCACCCGCGGCCGTCACCGACGCCAAGGCCGCCGTGCGCTACCTGCGTCTCAACGACACCGCGATGCCCGGCAGCGCGGAGCGGATCGTCGTCAACGGCACCAGCGGCGGCGGAGCGCTGGCGTCGGCCCTGGGCGCTTCCGGCAACAGCGCCGAGTACACCCCGTACCTCGCCGCGGTCGGCGCCGCCGGCATCGACGCCAAGGGGCGCAGCACCCTGCGCGACGACGTCTTCGCCGTCAACGCCTACTGCCCGATCACCGACCTCGGCAACGCCGACATCGCCTACGAGTGGCTCTACAACGCCCTCGGCACCCGCGAAACCACCGGCCAGAACCTCTCACCCGCGGCAGCCGCGGAGACAGCGGCCCGGTTCGCGGCCTACGAGAAGAGCCTCGGCCTGCGCAACCCCGACGGCTCCCGGCTCACCGCCGCCACCATGCTCGACACCATCCAGCAGGAGGTCGTCCGCTCCGCCGAGACCTACCTGAAGGAGGATCCCGCCCACACCATCCCGCCGCTGGGCGGCACCTTCCAGTTCACGGCGGGCGGCACCACCAAGTCGTACGTCAACGACTGGATCGACGTCGACACCGCCACCCGCACCGTGCGCTCCGTCGACATGACGAAGTACCTCGCCTTCGTCGCCACCCAGGCCGCCCTCAAGACGACCCCGGCCTTCGACGCCGTGGGCGTCGCCGGGAACACCGCCAGCCGCACCGAGACCAACCTCTTCGGCCCGCCGACCCAGATGTACCTCAACTACACCGAGTACAGCTGGAACCACAACGACGTGCCAGGCGACGGCAGTGGCCTGGATGACACCGGGCTGACCTGGAAGCAGTACACCGCGCAGCCGAGCACCACCGTCGACGACCAGATCCACCTCATCAACCCGATGGACTTCATCGGCACCAAGGCCGACACCGCGCCGAACTGGTACGTCCGCCACGGCACCCGTGACCGCGACACCGCCTTCACCGTCTCGGTCAACCTCGACCGCGCCCTCGCCGCTGACAAGCAGGTCGAGGACCTGGACTACCGGCTCGCCTGGAACCAGCCGCACGCTGGGAACTACGACGTGCCCGAGGCCATGGCCTGGATCGACAGGATCGTTCAGAAGGCCGGCGACCCGCTCGCATAACGGACAGGACCGCCACCGGCCGCCCCGTCCGGGAACAGGGCGGCCGGGCGATCGAGCACGCTGACTGCAACCCTCAGCCCCCCCGATGGTGAGGGAGACGAGGACGCGGTAGCCCAGGCCACCCGCATGACGCTGCGCATGCTCGTCGAACGTCACGCCCCACAGCTGCTCCTGCCGGTAGGCATCGGTCCGGACAGCGCAGGCACTCTCCTGATCACTATGGGGGGCAATCCCGAGCGGCTGAACACGGAGGCGTCCTTTGCTGCCCTTTGCGGAGTCGGCCCCATCGAGTACTCCTCCGGCCGTCGGAGAACGCGCCGGCTCAACTGCGGCGGCGACCGGCAGGCCAACGCCGCCCTGCACCGCATCGTCTTCACCCGCCTGCGCCACGACCCGCGCACCCAGGCGTACTACGAACGCCGCACCCAGGAGGGCAAGACCCGACGCGAGATCGTCCGATGCCTCAAGCGACATGCCGCCGGAGAGGTCTTCAACCTGTCAGACCGGTTTCCCGCACCCCCGTGTTTTAGGGGCGTCCGTGAGACGTGAGAGGGTCTGGGGCGTGAGTGAGACACCACCGAACACCCTGCAATACCGCTTTGACGGGCCAGAAGACGCCCCGGTCCTGATCCTGGGTCCCTCACTGGGTACCACATGGCACATGTGGGACCGGCAGGTGCCCGAGCTGGCGCAGCAGTGGCGGGTCTTCCGTTTCGACCTGCCCGGGCACGGTGGCGCCCCCGCCCACCCGGCGGGTTCCGTCGCCGACCTCACCTCGCGCCTGCGCCGGACGGCGCGTGCCTCGGGCGTCTCCGTGCACGCCCTGGTCGCCGCGTCGCTGCTGGCCGCGGCCCGGCGGCGCCTGGACGGCGACGGCCCCCGCACACTCGGCTGCCTCTCCCCCGTCGACCTGCGGTCCCGGCTGTCCCCGCCGCTGCCCGCCTCCGCGATGGTGCCCGCGGTGACCACCCACCTCCAGACCCTCGCCGTGTCCCGGACCTCCGAACCGCTGGAGCTGGCCCGTGCCGTGCACACCCGCCTGAGCGACTTCCTCACCCGCGGCGACCATCTCCACGAGATGCGTATCACGCCGGAGATCCCCCGCAATCCCGCCCTGCAACTGGCCACGGTGATCGCCACCAACATGGGAGCCGTCCCCGGTCCGCGGCTGCCGAGCGGTCTGCGGGCGGTGGACGTGCGGCTGGTGCCGGCCCGCGAGCAGTACTTCCCGCAGGCGGGACGCAGCCCCGTCATGGCGTGCGTGGTCTCCTTCGAAGGCCGGCTGGCCATCGAGTTCCCGCACTCCACAGCCTGCTTCAGCCCGGACTTCATGCGGGCGTTCCGCGACGACGTACGCACCGGCCTCCTCCGTTTCGCGACCGCGACGGCGCCCGAGCCGGCCCACGCCCACGCCGTCACCGGCTGACCTCAGCCCGTCAGCCCGCAAGCCCGTCAGCCCGTCTCTTCGCCCCGGCTCACGCATCCCGGCCGTACGGTTGCCCGAAGGAGTCTCTGCCCGACATGACCACCGTCAGCGAACTCCCCTCTCCCCTGACGCTGCTCCCCCGAGCCCAGGCGGGCGACGAGCACGCGATGAACCACCTGCTCACCGGCATCACGCCCTACGTGGCGCGCATCTGCCGGTCCATCACCCATGACGACGGTGCCGACGCCACCCAGGAGGCGCTGCTCGCGATCTACCGCGGCCTGAGGACGCTGCGCGAACCGGCGGCGTTCTACGGCTGGGTGCGCTCGGTGACGGTCCGCGAGGCCGTCCGCACCGCCAAGCGCTACGGCGAGGAACGCAGCTGCTGCGAGCTGGAGACGCGGCAGGAGACCAACCCACTGGACGCGGTGCACATCAGCGACGTGCTGGAGCGGCTGTCCCAGGCGCACCGGCAGGTCCTCACCCTGCGCGCCTACGGACTCAACGAGGACGAGATCGCCGAGGTGCTCGCCCTGCCCCTGGGCACCGTCCGTTCCCGTCTCTTCCGCGCCCGACGGCGGTTCCAGGAGGCGTGGCAGCCCTCGGCGGCGTGAGGCGCTCGCCGGTGCCGCGCCGCCGGTTGCGTACGCAGGTGGCCGCGGCGGTGCGTCACCGCCACGGCCACCGCCCGGGGCCCCGGAGCGCAGTCCTGTTCGCGCTACCGCACGCGGTCGGGCAGAACACGCGGGGGCCACTGGCCGGCCGCGAACATCCCGAGGGCGTGGGCTCGCGCCACCAGAGCCGGCCGGTTGGGTGCGTCGAACCGCCGGAACATCTGCCCGACGCGGTACTCGACTCCCTGACGGCTCAGATAGAGACGGGAGGCCAACTGCGCCGTGGACTCACCGCTCGCGACCCCTTCCAGAACCTGTGCGTCGAGGACGCTGAGCACGGGTCCGTCGGCGGCCTCCGGTCGGGTGCCCCGCTGCGTTCCGCGCTTTTCTCCGGCCCGGCGTATGCCCGCCGCACGGGGCGCCGATTCCGCCCGGAGCAGAGAGACGACGAAGCCGGAAACGGCACCCGAGGGTTTCCTGACGGCGACCCCGGTGACTTCCGCCATGAATTCCCGGCCACCGCCGTCCCGATAGGTCACGGTCTCCGTGAATCGCCGACACGCGCCTGTCGAGAGCGCGGTGAACTTCTTCCGCATCCGTACGGGAACAGGTGAATGGAGCAGGTCGAGAATGCGGCGTCCGCGAATCTCGTCGGTGCTCATCCCGAATCGGCGGGCGAACTCGGGCTCCGCGACCGTGACGGTCAGGTCCCCGGGGGAGACACGGGCCGTGCAGGCCCTCACCGAGGCGGCACCGCGGTGCGAGCCGCTTCCGGTCGGGCCGGGGCGGGCGGGCACGGCCGGGGCGGCGGCGCCCTTCTTGTTCTTGCTGGGCGAGGCGTCGGGGAAACTCGTGGTCGCCACGGACGTACCGTCCTTCTTCCTGCGCGTGGGGGGCTGGGAAGGGTCGGCGAGCGCGGAGCGGACCGGTGCGCTGGGCCTGGGTGTCGACGGGCGCCCGGTGACGGCACGCACCACCGGGTCGGTGGCCGGGCCGGATGTTCCGCGTCGCCCCGGGTCGACCGGCAGCGGGCGCCGGGCTCCCCGGATGGGTCGAGAGGGGTCGAGGTGAGCTGAGCGGACGGCGGCGAGGCAGCCGACATCCCTATGCGTCGGACAACGTTGTCAGGGCCATTCGATATCGCTGCCCGACCTTTCCGGGTGGGCGCCGGGGGGTTCGTTCGGCCGTACGGTCGGCCTGCGCCAGGAGTCCGGCCGAGAGCTGTACAGCACGAAAACCTCCACGAGATGAAGGATGACCGTATCGAGGAGCGGTTTCGAGACTAAGGGCCGACAACCTCCCGAGCAAGGGTCCGTCAAGTGACCTCGGTAACCCGCCAACCCCTTTGTGACCGGGCATTTTTCGGGCCGCGAGAACCACCGATACAAACACTGCCGGAGTGCCGGCCACTGCCCTTCGAAAGGGGATTTCCCCCACGTCCATCAGCATCTGCGCGCCGCGCGGGCTTCGGGGGGAACCGACGAATCGACGTGCCCGAACGGGCAGCCGGAGACCGGGAATACACCGCCCACCGACGCGCGACACGGCCGGGCGGCGGAGCATCCCGCGCCTGTACGAGGGCACTCCTCCGCAGTTCACCGCAGGGCGCGAGGATGCCGCCACCGGCCGGCGGCGCCGCGGGCAGCGACCACGGTGAGTTCCACCTACGCGCCCGGGACGAGCGACTCACCGCGCTCGGGCGCGGAGTTGCTCGTTGATGCGTTGGGCTTCTTCGAGTTGGTCCTCGAGGACGATGATCCGGCAGGCGGCTTCCACGGCGGTGCCGGCGTCGACGAGTTCGCGGGCGCGGGCGGCGATGCGCAGTTGGTAGCGGGAGTAGCGGCGGTGGCCGCCCTCCGAGCGCAGTGGGGTGATCAGGCGGTGCTCGCCCAGGGAGCGGAGGAAGGCGGGGGTGGTGCCGAGCATGTCGGCGGCCCGGCCCATGGTGTAGGCAGGATAGTCGTCGTCATCGAGAGGGGTGGCGGGGCGGGTACTGCGTGAGGGCATAGACCTCTTCTTCCGAGGACGCGTCGAGGGGTCCGGGCGCCGACCGGCGCCCGGACCCCGAGCTTTCAACACCATCTGCCGGCTTCTGCGAGCCGACTCTCGTTTTCCGCTGCTCTCCGCCTGGAGGGGCGGGGCTGCGGGGATCGCGGATGCGTGACCGGGGACCACCTTCCAATCCGGGGCCTGCGGTACCCGGGCGGTCTACTCGGCCCGGGCGATCCTGATGGCGTTCTGCTCCTTACCTGTTGCGGGTGTTCCATCCGTACTGCTGGGTTGTGCGGTACTGCTGTGCGACCCCTGGGGCCGCTCGGCCCGGCAGCCAGTGGAGGAACCCGTCACTTCCGGCTCCGCCGCTCCGCTGCCGTTCCGCTCCTTCGACCTGCTGCACGGCAGTTCGTCTCTGCCGCGCCCATCGACTTCTGGGTACGGCACAAACTCTAGCCCTGGGCGATAGCAATGTCTACAGCGGCGACGACAGATTTACTCCAACTGCGGGACCGGGGATTCTTCGTCGAAGACGACGGCGCCCGCTGGGTCCCCGACCTCGACGGCCCTGAGCCGGACGGTGCCGTGCGGGGCCGGGCCGACGGGGCCCCTGTCTCAGAGCCGGTGAGCGGGCAGCGCCCGGTAGCTCTCCACGAGCCGGGTCATCTCCGGGTGCGACGAGGGGTACTCCCGGTGGTCGATGCGGGTGATGGGACGCAGAACGGCGGTGGCGTTCGTGGCGAAGGCCGCCTCGCAGCCGTCGAGGTCGGGGAGGCCGACCAGCTCGGTGGGGTCTCCCCCGGTCTCGCGAAGAAGGTGCCGTGTCGTGCCGGGCAGGACGTCTCCCCCGGGCCAGACGACCCGGCCCTCGCGCACCAGGCCGATGTTCCAGGTGCCGCCCTCCAGGACCTCGCCGGCGCTTCCGGTGAACAGCACGTCGTCGTAGCCCTCCCGCCGGGCACGGCGACGGAGCCGGAGGGCGGGTCCCAGGGCGACCGATTTCACCTCGGGCAGGTCACGGCGGTGGACCGCGGTCCGCACCCGCAGGGGCCCGGGGTCCGCCTCCGGGGCCGGCCGTGCGGTGACCAGGATCCGCGGACGGGCGTCCGCGTCGATGGTGGCCAGGTCCAGCGCAGGGTCGAACACGGTGACGCGGACGATCCGGCGGCCGCTTCGCGGGACGGCCCGGCGGGCCAGGGCGCGCACGCGGTCCGGGTCGAGTGTCGTGTCGAAGAGGAGCCGACAGTCGCGGATCAGACGCTCCAGGTGGAGGCCGAGGCCCCGTACCCGGCCGTCCTCCACCAACAGGGTGGTGAAGTGGCCGTAGTTGGTCAGGGCCAGGGCCGCGAGCGCGTCTTCGCCCGCGGGCCGGCCGTCGAGTTCGATCACGGTGTCTCCCCTTCGTGCCTGCCCGGGCCGGCACGGCGGCCGGCGCGCCGCCGCGGGTGCCGCGCGGGACGGGCGGGTGCCGGACGGGGGTGCCCGGTGTGCGGGGCGACGGTGCCGCCGCCCCGCACACCGGGCACGGTCCGGCTCACTTGATGTAGTCCTCGACGACCTTGGGCGGCCAGGTGCCGACCTTGAGGACGCCCATGGAGTACGCCCGGGACACCAGGGCGGCCCGGTTCGGGACCTTGAGCGCCCGCAGCAGGCCGGTCACGTGGTACTCCACGCCCTGGCGGCTGAGGAAAAGGCGGGAGGCGAGGGGGATGGTGGAGACACCGGCGGCTATGCCCTCCAGGATGCGGGCGTCGATCTCGCTGAGGAGCTTCTTGCGCGGCGCCATCTCCTCGGCGCCCTCGGTCCGTTCGTCCGCACCGGACATGACCACGAGAATCGCGGCCACGTCGGGGGTGTGGCCGCCCTGGACGGCCATGGCGCGGAGCGGGAGCGCGGAGGCGGTGCTCTCCTGGTCGACGGCGATGACGTCGGTGAGGAAGCGGCGCCGCTTGCCCTCCAGCAGACGCGAGAACTGCTGCATCAGCGGTGGCCGGACGCTGGGGTGGATCAGGTCGCAGAAGTTCCGGCCGCAGAGGCTGGAGGCCGGTCCGCCGAAGCGGCGGTCGAACTCCTGGTTGACCTGCTGGATGGTGAGGGACGGATCCAGGCAGGCGATGTAGGCGTCAGCCCGGTCGAAGCCGTCGGTGTGACCGGCCGCCGGCACGGCGGTGCCGGCCGGACCGGCCACGGGGGTGCGGTCCATGAGCGTGGCGTGGGGGGTCGGCGCCAAGGAACTCAAACCCTTCTTCTATCGGTGCTTTAGGAGGAGGGCCAGGTAAGCGACTGGCCTAGCGCGAAAAAGAATGCGACAGAAAAGGAAGACGCTGGAATATTACGAAGGCCGACGATGACCGGTCAACGCGACAACGGTTTGACCTGCTAATACTGTGGTGACTCCTTCGGTAGGTACGGTTCCGCACCGAAGGGGTTCGGTCGGGGAGGTTCGGTGTGGACACCGAACCCTTCGGCGCCCCCTCCGGCCGATGGAATTGGCCCCAGAACGCGCCAAAAGAGACAGCGCGCGCTCAGCGGGCCGACGTCATCGCGCCAGTTCAGAGCAGGCACGCGCGGATCGCCTCGCGAGCCCGGCGCCCATCCGGGGAGGAGCGGAGGAGGGAAAGCGGTTGCCCTCGGCGGGACGCACTCGGAGGGAAAACGGAAAGGCCCGGGCCTCGTCCCGGATATGGCGGGGACGACGACCCGGGCGACTTCACCGAATGGCTACCTGTGGAAACTCGCGCCTTCCGCGCGGGAAACAAGAGCGATGAGTTCCCGGCGTCCGGGGATACCCAGTTTCCGGTAGGCGTGGGTGAGGTGCTTTTCGATGGCGCGGGAGCTGACACCCAGCTCGCCGGCGATCTCCTGGTTGGTCAGGCCGCGGCAGGCGAGCCCCGCCACCTGGCGCTCGGTCGGGGTGAGCACGGTCTCCGGCGACGCCGTGTACAGGGGCGTCCTCACGGTGCCGCGAGTGGCGCGCTCGGCCAGCGCCGGGACACCGCAGGCGGTCGCCAGGGTGGCCGCCTCCCGGACCAGCGCCTCCGACTCGGGGCCGCCGCCCAGGCGTTCGGCGAGCGAGAGCAGCGCCCGGGCGAGTTCCAACTGGTTGGCGGATCCGCGCAGGACGGTGACCGCCTCGCGCAGCCGAGCCGTGCCCCGTCCGCCCTCCTCCAGCCGGCCGAGCAGCCGCAGGGCCCGGCCGAGGCCCACCGGGGCACCCCACTGCTCGGCGCGGGCGTACTCCTCCTCGGCCAGGACCCGTGCGGTGCGGGTGTCGCCCATGCGCCGGTGCACGCTGATGGTCCAGGGACGCCAGGGGAAGAGCACCGGGTTGTGCCAGCCCGCGGCCTCCATCTGGCGGCCGCAGGACTGCAGCGAGTCGAGGGCCCCCGTGTGGTCGCCCGTGGCGATCTCGCCGATGGCTTCCAGCAGGCGCAGCAGGCCGGTCAGGGGGAGGCCCTGGGACCGGGTCCGGTCGACTCGGCCCAGCACGCGTTCGGCGAGGGCGGGGTCACGGGTCTCCAGGGCGACGATGGCGTGGGTCATCGTCGCCACCGTGCCCAGGGAGTGGTGGTCGGTCTCGGTCATCCCCAGCGCCGCCTCGGACCACTCGCGGGCCTGGGCCAGCCGGCCCCGGCCCAGGTGGACGAGGGCCTGTTCGATGTGGGCGAGCGCGTTGGCGGGGGTGGTACGCCGCTCGTGCGCGCGCTGTTCGACCGGGAGCCAGGAGTCGACGGCCTCCACGGAGTCGGCGGCGATCATCGTGATGATCACCAAGGGGAGGGTGGAGTGGACGCGGGCGGAGGTGGCGGGTTCGCGGTCGAGGATGCGTTCCGCCAGTCGCACCACCTCCGCGGCGGGCAGCCGGCAACTGAGGGTGACGGCACCGAGCAGGGCGATCGTCAGCTCGCGCTCCGCGCCGGTGTCCACGGGTGGTTCGGGCCCGAGTTCCTTCAGCCGCTCGGCGGCCGCCGCGAGCTCGAAGGGGTCCTCGTGGCCGCAGTGCCGCAGGCGGGCCTCCAGCCGCAGCGCGAGGTCGCGGTCGAGGCCGGTGAGCCCGGAGGCCGGGCCGAGACCCTCGGCCGCCTGGCGCAGCAGGTCGACGACGGTGAGCGGGGTCGGGCCGAGCGGGGTGGGTGAGATGCGCAGCGCGGCCACGGCCCGGTCCCGGGGCTCCGGCAGCAGCGTCATGGCCTGGGCGATGTGCCGTTCGCAGGCGAGTGGGTCGAAGTCCCTCTCGGCGGTTCCGAGTTCGACCAGGAGCCGGGCGCGGGTGACGCCTTCGGCGGGGCTGTCGAGCAGGGCGCGCCGCAGGTAGCGGGCGGCGGTGTCGGATGCGCCGCGGCGCATGGCGGTGTCGGCGGCGGCGCTCAGGACCTCCACGGCCCAGGGCTGGCGCCGGGTGACGACGGCCATGAGCTGGGCGGCGACCTGCTCGGCGGGGCTGCCCGAGGCGTACAGGAGGGCCGCGGCCTCGTCGTGCAGCCGCTCGCGCTGGTCCATGGTGAGGGTGGACTCGACGGCGTCACCGACGGCGCGGTGGGTGAAGCGCGGCTCGTGTGCGGAGGTGAGCATGCCCAGAGCGCCCAGCGCGCGCAGGGCTCCGGAGTAGCCGGCGTCGTCCAGTCCGGCCAGGCGGGTCAGGGTGGTGACGTCGCCCTGCTCACCGAGGATGGCGATGGCGGCGGCAAGGTCGCGTACCGGGGCGGGCTGGGTGCGCAGGGTGCTGGCGAGGTGTTCCCGCAGCTGGGACGGGCTCAGCCTCCGGGTGAGGTCGGCGTGTTCGGCTTGCGGTCGGCGGCCGACGAGGTCGGTGCCGACCAGGGTCGACATCAGGAACAGAGGGTTTCCGGCGGAGGCCTCGTGACAGGCCCGGACGAATTCCTCGTCGCCCGGTTCGCCGAAACGGTCACGGACCAGCGTACGGGCGGCCTCCAGGCTCAGGGAGGCCGGCCGCAGGGTCTGGGTGGCGGCCTCCCGCAGTTCGCGGATCAAGGCGTGGCTGGTGCGGGGGTCGCCGTCGCGCAGCGCGCACACGACGACGGCCCGCAGTCCGTGCAGCCGCTTGGCCAGGAAGGTGAGCCAGCGCAGCGAGGGCACGTCGGACCACTGGAGGTCGTCCACGAGGACCAGCAGTCTGCTGTCGGCGCTGACGTTGGCCAGCAGCGAGAACAGTCCGTGCAGCACCGCTTCGGTGGCGGCGATCGCCTGGTCGGCGCCGGGCGAAGCGGTGTCGTCGGCCAGCACGTGCCGGGCGAAGGACGCGTGGGCGTCCATCCAGCGGCCGCGCACGTCCTGGGGCGAGCCGCTGAGCAGGGGCTCGAAGAGCTGCCGTACGACGCCGAAGGCGAAGTCCTGCTCCATGGGTGCGGCGTTGGCCCGCAGCACCCGGACGTCCTCGTGGGCGTCGCCCACCGCGGACAGCCGCTGCAGCAGCGCCGAGCGTCCGATGCCGAGGGGGCCGGTGACCACCACGAGGGAGGACCGTCCTTCGGCGGCGGCGCCCAGTGCGGCGTCGACCAGGGTGATCTCGGTGTTGCGCTCCAGCAGCATGGGTCAGCCGCCCTCCGGTCCGTATCTCAGTGCGCGCAGTTCCTCGCGTCCGCGGATGCGGAGTTTGCGGTAGACACCGCTGAGGCGCAGTTCCACCGCGCGGGTCGTCACCGACAACGTGGTGGCGATCTCCCGGTTGGCCAGACCGCTCGCGGCGAGGAGGGCGGTCTCGTGCTCGGCGGGGCTCAGCGCGGGCCAGCCGGCCGGCGGCCGCGGGTGCGGCGCGGCGCCCCGCCCGGGCGGTACGCCGGCCGGAGCGGGCAGGGCCTGGGAGAAACCGGGGAGCGGGCCGGGAGCGACGCCGCCGGCCGTGGAGGCTCTGCGGGAGGTGAGGGCCAGCGCGGTCCTGCGCTCGGCCTCCGCGCTCTCCGCGGAGGCCAGTTCGAGCACGGCGCGGGTGTAGTCGGTACGAGCGGGGGATTCGCTGAGGGTGGCGACCGCGGCCCGGAAGTGCTCGGTACGGTTCTCCCTGATCACCACCGCCAGGCCGAGTTCCGCGCGGCCGAGGGCGCTGCGGGTGCCCCAGCGGGCGGCGAGCCGCACCTCCTCGCGCGTCAGGCGCAGGGCCTCCGCGTCGTCGCCGAGTGCGTGGGCGGCCTCGGCGGCCAGGGAACGCCAGGGCAGGACCGCCGGGTTGACGCAGCCGTAGTGCAGCAGCCAGCGTCCGCAGGCGCGGAAGTAGGCGCGTGCCCGCTGCGGATCGTCCTCGGAACGGGCCAGCACGCCGCGTGCGAAGAGGAGATAGGCGCTGGTGGCGCACTCCTCGGAGAGGGACGGGACGGGGCGGGCGGCGATCTCGCGGGC
>MUMD01000002.1 GCA_002155895.1 Streptomyces rochei | reverse complement strand
CCGCAGGCGCCGGCCGGCGCCGGCCGGATGACGATGGACGACGTCGTCATCCGCACCGCGAGCACGCTGGGCACGCTCATCGTGACGGCCGCGCTCGCCTGGGCGCTGCTGCCCGTGGACGACGCCAACATCGGCCGTTCCTACGGCATCGGTATCGGCGCCGCGCTGATCGGCATGGTCCTGGCGCTCGTCCAGTCCTTCAAGCGCAAGGCATCGCCCGCGCTGATCCTGGCGTACGCGGCGTTCGAGGGTGTGTTCCTCGGCGTCGTCTCCAGCGTCGTGGACAACCGCATCGCCGACGGCGCCGCCATGCAGGCCGTGATCGGCACGATGGCGGTCTTCGCCGGTGTGCTCATCGCGTACAAGGCCGGCTGGATCCGCGTCAACCGCCGCTTCTACGGCTTCGTGATGGCGGCCGCGCTCGGCTTCGTCTTCCTGATGATGGTGAACCTGCTGTTCGCCGTCTTCGGTGGCGGTGACGGCCTCGGCTTCCGCAGCGGCGCGCTCGGTGTCGTCTTCGGCATCGTCGGCATCATCCTCGGCGCCTGCTTCCTGGCCATGGACTTCAAGCAGGTCGAGGACGGCCTGGCCTACGGCGCCCCGCGCGAGGAGGCCTGGCTCGCCGCCTTCGGTCTCACGCTGACGCTGGTCTGGCTGTACCTGGAGTTCCTGCGCCTGATCGCGATCCTGAACAGCAACGACTAGCGACGGTCCGCGACGGCCGCCGGTCGACAGTGAAGGGCCCCGGGCTTGACGCCCGGGGCCCTTCGTCGTCGTGGTGGCGGCGCGCGCTCAGCCGAGCCTGCGCGCGGCCCTTCTCAGGTCGTACTCGTGGATGATCGCCTTCGCGTGGCCGTACGCGAGGCCGTGTTCGTGGCGGAGCCAGCTGACCTTCTCCTCGAAGCGGAAGAGGGCCGGGCCGTCCTCGACGGCGCGCAGCCAGTCGGAGATCTCACGACCGGTGCAGTGGGGGATGCGGGCGAGCATGTTGCGATGGGTCTCCTCGGAGAAGACTTGGGACATCGGCGCCTCCGGGCGAAAGGGGATGTAAGCCGGTCCTTCAGGTCACCGTGCCTGAGCGTTCGCCCGTTGGCAACAGTCCCGCAGGGGCGCGTACGCTCGCGCCGTGGTTGATACGACGCCTCTGACCCGTGCCGTGGACGACTTCGCCGACCGCTTGCGCGCCGCCCCGCAGAGCAGGCTCCAACGCGGGGCCGCCGCCGAGGCGCTGGAGCTGGCCAGGGAGATGGCCCGGCGTGCCCAGCTCGTGGAGGAGCCGGGGACCGAACCGAGACAGATGCCGGACGCGGGGATGTTCGCCGCCGCCGACCAGATCGCCGTCGCGGCACACGACTTGGCCCTCGTGCTGAGCGACGAGGGCCAGGTGGACGAGGCGGTGCGGCTGGTGGAGGAGGCCCGCAAGCGGGCCGGGGTCTGACGCCCCGGGCGGACCCCGCGGTGGTCCGGGTCAGAGGGACGCGATGACCCGGTCCGCAAGGATGTAGACGTTCTCCTCGCCGCAGGCGAAGGTCAGCGTGTAGGCGCCGGAGATCCCCGAGCCGCCCAGCAGGTACGGCGTCTTGCCCGCGCCCAGCGCGGCGGCCAGGCGTTCCGCGGTCTCACGGTGGCCCGGTGTCATGCACAGCGTCGTCCCGTCGGCGAAGACGTACACGTCCAGGGTGCCCAGCGGGCCCGGGCGGACGTCGGCCAGCGCCACGCTCGACTCGGCCAGCTCCTCCAGGGTGGCGACGGTGCGCTCGTGGTCGCCCACGGACGGTGCCGGGTTCGGTACGAAGTCGGGGTGCGAGGGGTGGCGGCGGCGGGCGGCGGCCAGTTCGGCGGACTCCCTCGGGCCCGCGTCCTGCCCGGTCGCCTCGTCGGCGTCCGCGCCCGGTTCGGCCACCGGCTCCAGACCCGCGAAGTCGGCCTGGCGGGGCAGGAACAGCTCGCTGTCGGCCAGCCCGAGCAGCAGCGGCGCGTCGGAGGCGTCGCGGGACTCCTGGGCGGCCCAGAAGGCCCGGGCCTCGGCGAGTTCCCGCTCCCGCTCCTCGGCCAGCGCCTCGGCGACGGCGGCGCGTATCTCCTCGGCGTCCGCGGTGGTGCGGGCGGCCGGTACACGGCCCCGCGGGGCGGCCGCGCGGCTCTCGGCCAGCTCGGTGCGCAGGGCCGTCACCTGCCGGCGCAGCACCACGATGCTGCGCAGGACGGCGACGCCCACGGCGCCGGTGGCGGCCGTGGTGAGCAGCAGGGCGATGGGCATGGCGCTCACTGACGTACTCCCGGTTCAAAGTCGACCCCCGACTTCCTACATCAGCTTGAACGGAGGACTATCCGTCTGTCAGTGCGTAACGTCACGAAACGGACAGGACTTTGGGCCCGGAAGACAAGGGTGTGACTGGTCTGACCTGCGTAAATCATGGGGGCGGGAGAGGTAGGTCACATCCTGGGGGAGTTTGGGTCACAAAACGGCCCAGAACCCTGGGGGGAACGGGTCCTGGGCCGTGGTGTCACGCTCGGTCCGCGAGGCGCTACTGACGGTCCCTCAGCGGCGGGTCAGCTCAGGCGCTCGATGACCATGGCCATGCCCTGGCCGCCGCCGACGCACATGGTCTCCAGGCCGAACTGCTTGTCGTGCCACTGGAGGGAGTTGATCAGCGTGCCGGTGATGCGGGCGCCGGTCATGCCGAAGGGGTGGCCGACGGCGATCGCGCCGCCGTTGACGTTGAGCTTCTCCAGCGGGATGCCGAGGTCGCGGTAGGAGGGGATGACCTGCGCGGCGAACGCCTCGTTGATCTCGACCAGGTCGATGTCGTCGATGGTCAGCCCGGCGCGGGACAGCGCCTGCTTGCTCGCCTCGACCGGGCCCAGGCCCATGATCTCCGGGGAGAGGCCGGACACGCCGGTGGAGACGATGCGGGCCAGCGGGGTCAGGCCCAGCTCGCGGGCCTTGGTGTCGCTCATGATCACGAGGGCGGCGGCGCCGTCGTTGAGCGGGCAGCAGTTGCCGGCGGTGACCAGGCCGTCGGGGCGGAAGACGGGCTTGAGGCCCTGGACGCCTTCCAGGGTGACGCCGGCGCGCGGGCCGTCGTCCTTGGAGACGACCGTGCCGTCGGGCAGCGTGACCGGGGTGATCTCGCGCTCCCAGAAGCCGTTCTTGATGGCTTCCTCGGCGAGGTTCTGCGAGCGGACGCCGAACTCGTCCATGTCCTGCCGGGTGATGCCCTTGGCGCGCGCCAGGTTCTCGGCGGTCTGGCCCATCGCGATGTACGGGTCGGGGACCAGGCCGTCCTCGCGCGGGTCGTGCCAGGTGGTGCCCTCCTGCTGGGCGACGGCCGCGGTGCGGGCCTCCGCCTCGGCGAAGATCGGGTTGTGCGTGTCCGGCAGGCTGTCGGAGTTGCCCTTGGCGAACCGGGAGACCATCTCGACGCCGGCCGAGATGAAGACGTCGCCCTCGCCGGCCTTGATGGCGTGCAGGGCCATGCGGGAGGTCTGCAGGGACGAGGAGCAGTACCGGGTGATGGTGCAGCCGGGCAGGTGGTCCATGCCCATCTCGACGGCGACGATCCGGCCGAGGTTGTTGCCTTGCTCGCCACCGGGCAGACCGCAGCCGAGCATCAGGTCGTCGATGTCCCGGGGGTCCAGCTCGGGGACCTTGGCGAGGGCGGCCTGGATGATCGTGGCGGCGAGGTCGTCGGGGCGCAGGTCCTTGAGGGAGCCCTTGAAGGCGCGGCCGATGGGGGAGCGGGCGGCAGAGACGATCACGGCTTCGGGCATCACGGCTCCAGTGGCGTCGCGGGGATGAGGCGGCTGGTTGGGAAGTTACCCGGCCGTATGGCGCCGGTCACGGGTATGGACGTGTGACATGTACCGCAACTTTCTAAGCGCTTGCTTTTGCCTCCGTCGGCTGGGCGGTGCCCGCCGGGCCGGCCGGTGCGGCGGGCGGGCCCGGGACGCGTCCCCGGACGCCCGACGGCGCGAACGGCCTCGTGACCGGTGTCGTGACCGGGCTCGTGACCGGTGTGGTGATCGGTCTCGCGAACGGCCTCGGGATCGGCCTCGGGACCGGCCTCTTGGACGGCCCCCTCCTCACACGCCGGACGGGCTGGTCGGCTCCGCCTCCGCCACCCGACGGCGCCTGCGCCGCTTCAGCAGCGCCCACGGCCCCCGCGGCCCCGACGGCATCGCGGCCGCGACCTCGGTGCCGGCCTCGGACGCCGCCTCCACCGCCGCCCGCGCCACCGGCAGGAAGCCCTCGCGGCGCAGCGCGTCCGGCCGCTCCTCCTCGGCCGGCCACAGGCCGAGCGCGGCGCACACCGACGGCAGTACCGCCATGGCGGCGGTGGCGTACCCCTCGGCGGAGGGGTGATAGTTGTCCGGCCCGAACAGCTCCCGCGGGTTCTCCGCGAACTCCGGGCCCAGCAGGTCGCCCAGCGACACCGTGCGTCCGCCCTGCTCGACGACCCCGATCGTCTGCGCCGCCGCCAGCTGCCGCGAGGCCCGCCGGGCCAGCCAGCGCAGCGGCTGCCGCACCCGCTCGATGGTGCCCAGGTCGGGGCAGGTGCCGACCACCACCTCCGCGCCGGCCGTGCGCAGCCGCCGGACCGCGCCCGCCAGATGACGGACCGAGCGGGTGGCCGGCATCCGGTGGGTGACGTCGTTCGCCCCGATCATGATCACGCAGACGTCGGGGACCGCGCCCGGATCGGACAGCACCAGGGCCACCTGCCGGTCCAGGTCGTCCGAACAGGCCCCCGGCAGCGCGACCGAGTCCAGCTCCACCGGCCGCTCCGCCACCGCCGCGAGCCCCGAGGCCAGCAGCGCCCCCGGGGTCTGCCCGGCCCGGTGCACGCCCTGCCCGGCGGCCGTGGAGTCCCCCAGCATCGTCAGCCGAAGGGGCGGCTCACCGGCCGTGGGCAGGGTGCCGCCGTACAGTCCCCGCGCGTTCGGCACCCGGTCCGGTCCGCCGATGCCCACCCGGCGCCTGGCCAGCTGCACCTCCGCCAGCAGCAGACCGACCGTTGCCGCGCCGGCCAGTCCGATCCCGCCGCCGCCGTACGCCGCGCCGGCCGCGATCCGCCGGGCCACCCGCGCCCTCGACATGCTCGTCATACGTCGCCGCCACCTCCTCGAACCCGTACACCCACTCCTTGCCCCGTACGGACGGTCGCCCAATCTCAACGGTGAGTGAACGACCGCCACGGGGCACCGGCGGGCCCGCAGGCCATAGGCTGGCCGGACCGACAATCGACCACACCTTTGCAGCATCCGGAGACCACGGTGCATTTCCACGACTCGATGATCAGCCTCGTCGGCAACACCCCGCTGGTGCGGCTCAACAGCGTGACCAAGGGCATCAGGGCCACCGTCCTGGCCAAGGTGGAGTACTTCAACCCGGGCGGCTCGGTGAAGGACCGCATCGCCCTGCGCATGATCGAGGCCGCGGAGAAGAGCGGCGAGCTGAAGCCCGGCGGCACGATCGTGGAGCCCACCAGCGGCAACACGGGCGTGGGCCTGGCGATCGTGGCCCAGCAGAAGGGCTACAAGTGCATCTTCGTCTGCCCGGACAAGGTGTCCACCGACAAGATCAACGTCCTGCGCGCGTACGGCGCCGAGGTCGTCGTCTGCCCCACGGCGGTCGACCCCGAGCACCCGGACTCCTACTACAACGTCTCCGACCGGCTGGTCCGCGAGACGCCGGGCGCCTGGAAGCCGGACCAGTACTCCAACCCGAACAACCCGCTCTCCCACTACCACTCGACCGGCCCGGAGCTGTGGGAGCAGACGGAGGGGAAGATCACCCACTTCGTGGCCGGCGTCGGCACCGGCGGCACCATCTCCGGCACCGGGCGGTACCTGAAGGAGGCCAGCGGCGGTGCGGTCAAGGTGATCGGCGCCGACCCCGAGGGCTCGGTGTACTCCGGCGGTTCCGGGCGCCCGTACCTCGTCGAGGGCGTCGGTGAGGACTTCTGGCCGACGGCGTACGACCGTGACGTCGCGGACGAGATCGTCGCCGTCTCCGACAAGGACTCCTTCCAGATGACCCGCCGTCTCGCCAAGGAGGAGGGCCTGCTGGTGGGCGGCTCCTGCGGCATGGCGGTCGTGGCGGCGCTGGAGGTGGCCGAGCGGCTCGGCGAGGACGACGTGGTCGTCGTGCTCCTCCCGGACAGCGGGCGCGGCTACCTCAGCAAGATCTTCAACGACGAGTGGATGGCCGACTACGGCTTCCTGGAGGACGCCGGCCCGAGCGCCCGCGTCGCCGACGTCCTGAACGACAAGGAGGGCGGCCACATCCCCTCCCTCGTCCACATGCACCCGGACGAGACGGTCGGCCAGGCCATCGAGGTGCTGCGCGAGTACGGCGTCTCGCAGATGCCGATCGTCAAGCCCGGCGCCGGACACCCGGACGTGATGGCCGCCGAGGTCGTCGGTTCGGTCGTGGAACGCGAACTGCTGGACGCCCTGTTCGCCAAGCGGGCCTCGCTGGAGGACCCGCTGGAGAAGCACATGTCCTCCCCGCTGCCGCAGGTCGGCTCCGGTGAGCCCGTCGCCGACCTGATGTCGGTGCTCGGCGGGGCCGACGCGGCGATCGTCCTCGTCGAGGGCAAGCCGACCGGGGTGGTGAGCCGCCAGGATCTGCTGTCCTTCCTGGCCAAGGGCAAGTAGTGGTCTTCGCGGAAGTGGTACGTGCGCGTCATGTGCGCGCAGCAGTGGCTTAACACGGGACCGGCAGAGTGAGGGCGTCGGCAGGGATCGGGAGCGGCTCCCCGGTCCCACCGGCGCCGTACGGCGTCACGGATCTTCCGGAGCGGCTCCCGGACCTCCAAGGACGCCACGGACGCGCCGCCCGGCCGTGAGGCCCGGCACCGCGCGCGTCCACCGCGGGGACCGCCGTCGTCCCGCCCCCCGTTCACGGGGGTGCGGCGGTCCCCGCGTGAACTCTTTCTCGGCCGCCTCTTTCTCGGCCGCCGCGTGACCTCTTTCTCGGCCGCCGCGTGACCTCTTCCGGGCCCCGCGCGCCCCTCACTCGTCCCAGGCGTCGTCCTTGTCGGCCCGGCGGCGCCCTGTGAACAGTCCCGGGTTGGTCCGCGCGGCCTGGACGACGTTGACGCCGACGATGCCGGCCCAGGCGACCAGGAGCCCCGGGAGCTGGGCGACGCCGCCGCCGATCGCGGACAGCGGGACCGCGAGCACCAGCGACACGATGCCGAAGCCGAAACGCTCCCCGAAGGAGTCCGTGGGCTTCGGCGACCGGCTGTCCCGGGCCGCCGTCAGCTGCTGCTCGGCCACCTGCCGCCGCACCCGGCGTTCGACCGCCGCGTCGATGCGCTGGTCGACCTTCTCCAGGAACGAGTCGACCAGCGCGGACTCGTACTCCTCCCCGAGCTCCCTGCGGGTCTGCAGGGTGGCGTCGAGTTCCTTCTTGAGGTCGGTGTCCCGCCCGTCCATTCCGGTCATGACACCCAAGGTAGGCAGCCGGGGCACCGGCGGCACTGGGGTTAGCCCCCGTTTCCGGCGGGGGCGGACGGGAGGGCGGCGGCCGTCGTGCGGGGCGCCGTGCCGCCGGCTGGCTGTATAACGGTATGCAGGAATCGGGGAACCTGAATACGGACGAGTAGGGCGAGGGGGAGCTCCTCATGAGCGCGACCGACGGCACCGGTGGCGGCGGCACCGACAGCCCCGCCGTGCGGTTGCAGACGCTGTTCGAGGGGCACCGGCTGACGCCGACCCAGCGGCGCATCGCGCACAGCATGGTGCGCCGCGCCTCCGAGGTCCCGTTCCTGTCCAGCGTGGAGCTGGCCGAGCTGGCCGGGGTCAGCCAGCCGTCCGTGACCCGCTTCGCCGTCGCCCTCGGCTTCGACGGCTATCCGGCCCTGCGCCGCCATCTGCGCGAGGTCGCCCCGGCCGAACCGGTGGCGGACACCGGCTCCTGCAACGAGTACCAGCAGGCCGTCGAGGCCGAGATCGAGAACCTGCGCCATCTGGCGGAGGCGCTGGCCGACCCGGCGCCGGTGCGGGAGGCGGGCCGCGCCCTCGCCGCCAGCAGGCCCCTGCCGGTGCTCGGGCTGCGGGCGGCGGCGGCCCAGGCGCACGGCTTCGCCTACTTCGCCGCCAAGGTCCACGCGGACGTGCGGCTGCTCGACGAGGGCGGCACGATGCTCCACGACCGCATCGACGCCGCCGTCCGGGCCGGGGCGAGCGCCCTGCTCTGCTTCGCCCTGCCCCGTCATCCGCGTGAGGTCGTCGACGCGCTCGCCCACGCCAAGGGGGCGGGCCTGACGGTGGTGACCGTCGCCGACTCGGCCTTCGCGCCGGTCGCCAAGGTGTCCGACCTGCTGCTGCCCGCCGCCGTCGGCACCGGACTCGCCTTCGACACCGCCTGCGCGCCCATGCTGCTGGGCCGGGTGCTGCTGGAGGCCATGTGCGACGACCTGCCGGACGCCCAGGCGCGGCTGGAGGAGTTCGACACCAAGGCGGCGGCGCGGGGGCTGTTCGTCGACTGAGCGGTACGGGCGGCGGGCGGCGTGGACGCGCCGGTGCCGCCGTTCTCAGATTCGTCTCAGCTTCTCCCGTTAATCTGCGTCGCCGCACACCCTTCACACGCATCGCAGGCGGAGCAACAACGGAACAGGAGGCCGGACGTGGCGCGCGGAGGACAGGGGCTGGCTCGGGTCGCCGTCGTCGTACGGGCGGGGGCGGCGCCACTGTGGTGGCTGGGCGTGTTCGCGGCGGGCGTCGGAGTGCTGGTGCCGGGGCTGACCGGGCGCCGGATCGGCGTCCTGGCGGGCGCGGCCCTGTTCGTCGTCGCGACGGCCGTAGTCGCCACCGTGCGCCGTAAGCGGTACACCGCTCTGGCCGCCGCGGCCGTCCGCGCGGGCAAGCACGACGTGCTCCAGGACCGCGCGGTGACCGTGCGCAACTGGCGCCGGGGTCACCGCTGGTGGCTGGTCCTCGCCTTCCTCGCCGCCGTGGGCAGTGCCTTCGCCGTCCCCGCCGCCGCCGGCCTGCTGATGGCCGGCTGCGGCGCGGGCCTGTGGCTGAAGTCGGCCTGGATCGGCCGTCGTGAGGAGGTCGGGGACGCCCTCCTGTGGGTCCGGGTCGACTGGCTCGGCCGGGGCGGCGGCCGTCCGGCGGGCAAGGCGGTCAGGACCTACCGCAGCACGGGCATCGCCGCCGGGGACGCGGCCCCCGGCGGGGCGCGGCGGAAGGCGGCGGCGCTGGTGTGACGCGGTGCCGGTGCCGGTACTGGTGCCGGCACCGGCACCGCGCCAC
>MUMD01000199.1 GCA_002155895.1 Streptomyces rochei | reverse complement strand
CTTCTGCCCGGTCACCGCTGACACCCTGCCCCACCCTCGCTCAGGTTGTTCGAGTCTGTTCGTTCAAGTCCGTACGAGCTGAGAGCATAGGTGCCGGATCCGTAGAACAGGGAGGGGCACATGCCCGAGCGCGGGTGGTGGCGGGGTGGTGGTCGGTTGCGGCGTGGTGTGCGGTACGGACGGCCCGCGCTCGGGCATGTGCCCCTCCCTGTTCTACGGATCCGGCACCTATGCTCTCAGCTCGTACGGACTTGAACGAACAGACTCGAACAACCTGAGCGAGGGTGGGGCAGGGTGTCAGCGGTGACCGGGCAGAAGGTGCGCTGGGGGATTCTGGCGACCGGCGGGATGGCGGCGACGTTCACGGCGGATCTGGTCGATCTGCCGGACGCGGAGGTCGTGGCGGTGGCCTCGCGGACCGAGGCGTCGGCGAAGGCGTTCGCGGAACGGTTCGGGATAGCGCGGGCGTACGGCGACTGGGAGAGCCTCGCCCGGGACGAGGACCTGGACGTGGTGTACGTCGCCACCCCGCACTCCGCGCACCGGGCGGCCGCCGGCCTGTGCCTGGAGGCGGGCCGCAACGTGCTGTGCGAGAAGCCGTTCACGCTGAACGTGCGCGAGGCGGAGGAACTGGTCGGGCTGGCCCGCGCGGGCGGCCGCTTCCTGATGGAAGCCATGTGGATGTACTGCAACCCGCTGGTGCGGCGCCTCAAGGCGCTGGTCGACGACGGCGCGATCGGCGAGGTGCGCAGCGTCCAGGCGGACTTCGGGCTGGCGGGTCCCTTCCCGCCCGCGCACCGGCTGCGCGACCCCGCGCAGGGCGGCGGCGCCCTCCTGGACCTGGGCGTGTACCCGGTGTCCTTCACGCAGTTGCTGCTCGGCGAGCCCTCGGACATCGCGGCGCGGGCGGTTCTCTCCGACGAGGGCGTCGACCTCCAGACGGGCGCGCTGCTCTCCTACGACGGCGGCGCGCTCGCCTCGGTGCACTGCTCCATCACCGGCGGCACGCCCAACTCCGCCTCGGTCACCGGGTCCGGCGGGCGCATCGACGTGCCGTACGGCTTCTTCTTCCCGGACCACTTCGTGCTGCACCGCGACGGCAAGGAGCCCGAGGAGTTCCGGGCCGACCCGGCCGACGGGCCCCGCGCCAGCCTCAAGCACGAGGCGCGGGAGGTGATGCGCGCCCTGCGCGCCGGTGAGACCGAGTCCCCGCTGGTGCCGCTGGACGGCACGCTGGCCGTGATGCGGACGCTCGACGCGATCCGGGAACGCGTCGGCGTCCGCTACCCCGGCGAGGAGCCCGCGGTCACGCCGGCTTGAGCCCCGGGTCGCCCGCCTCCGTCACGAAGGACGCGGCGGTCGTGAGCGGCGCGCCCTCGGTGGTGACGTGGGAGACCGTCCTGAAGTCGGCGCGCGCCGCCTCGCGGCCCAGGGACACCGTGGTGTAGCCGCGCAGCCCGTTGAAGAACCTCAGGTGCGGGTTGGCGGTCATCAGGGTGTCCCAGTTGGACGGCTTCTCCGAGCCGTCGCGGCCGCTGGTGACCGAGGTGGTGACGATCTCGGTGCCCACGGTGCGGGAGTCCGGGTCGTCGAAGTCGCGCTTGATGTCGAAGCCGTAGGAGACGTGCACGTCGCCGGTGAGGACGATGAGGTTCTCGATCCCGGCGGCCTGCGCGCCGGCCAGGACCCGTTCGCGGGAGGCGGGGTAGCCGTCCCAGGAGTCCATGGAGACCTTGGACGGGGTGCTGGTCGAGTTGAAGCGCCGGGAGAAGGTGACCTGCTGGGGCACCACGTTCCACAGGGCGTCCGACCGGTGCCAGCCGTTGATCAGCCAGCGTTCCTGGGCGTCGCCGGTCAGGGTGCGGCTCGGGTCCTCGGACGCGGGGCCGGGGAACTGCCAGCCGTCGCCGTAGGCCTGGTCGGAGCGGTACTGGCGGGTGTCGAGCACGTCGAACTGGGCGAGCCGGCCCCAGTGGAGGCGGCGGTAGAGCGTGAGGTCCGGGCCGTCGGGCAGTTGGGGCCGGCGCAGCGGCATGTTCTCCCAGTACGCCCGGTAGGCGGCGGCCCGGCGGATCAGGAACTCCTCCGGCGGGACGCTGTTCTCGGGCGTCTCGCCGGCGTAGTTGTTCTCGGTCTCGTGGTCGTCCCAGGTGACGACGAACGGGTGCGCGGCGTGCGCGGCCCTGAGGTCGGGGTCCGACTTGTAGAGGGCGTACCGCAGGCGGTAGTCCTCCAGTGTCACCGTCTCGCGGTCGAAGAGGTCCGGCAGGGTGCCCGCGGGGTAGGCGCGGGAGCCGCCGGAGGAGTTCACGGCGTACTCGTAGAGGTAGTCGCCGAGGTGGAAGACGACGTCCACGTCCTCCTGCGCCAGGTGCTTGTAGGCGGTGTAGTAGCCCTGGTCGTAGCGCTGGCAGGAGACCAGGCCGAAGGTGAGGTCGTGGACCCGGCTGCGTCGGGCGGGCGCGGTCCGGGTGCGTCCGGCCGGGCTGACGTACCGGCCCGCGCGGAAGCGGTAGTGGTAGACGTGGCCGGGCGCGAGGTGGTCGACCTCGACGTGGACGGTGTGGTGGAACTCGGGGTGCGCGGTGGCCCGGCCCCGTCTGACGACGCGACGGAAGCGTTCGTCGAGGGCCAACTCCCAGGACACGTCGACGCGTTCGGCGGGCAGTCCGCCGTCGGCCTGGAACGGGACGGGGGCCAGGCGCGTCCACAGCAGGACGGACTCCGGCTGCGGGTCGCCGGAGGCGACGCCGAGGGTGAAGGGGTCGTCGGTGAGCCGCGCCGCGTCGAGTTCGGCGGCGCTCGCGGTGCCGGCGGACGGCAGGTTCACGGAGAAGGCGAGCGCGGCGGCGGCGCCGGTGACGGTCAGGAAGCGACGGCGGCCCAGGTACCGGGCGGCGGCGCGGAGTTCGGGCGCGTGCGAGGGCGTGGTCCCGGGCCGGGTCCGGCCCTGGTGGTTCGCGGGTGTCATCCGTTCCTCCCCTTGCGGTGGTTGCAGGGGGCATTCGAATGGCCGGGGACGACACCGGCTTGGCGCGGACATGACGCTCTCATGTCGGACGCATGAGTTCCGCATGTTCGGCCACGCGTACGCTGCCGACCCATGAACACCGTGAGAACCGCCGCCGGGGAGAACACCGGCGCGCAGAAGGTCGCCCTCGTCACAGGGGCCGGCTCCGGCATCGGCCGGGCGGTCGCCGTGGAACTGCTCGCGGCCGGCTGGTCGGTCGCCCTGGCCGGCCGGCGCCCCGAGAAGCTGGAGGAGACGGCGGCGTCGGCCCCCGCGGGCGCCGCCGCGCTGCCGGTCCGCGCCGACGTGTCACGCCCCGAGGACGTGACCGCCCTGTTCGCCGCCGTGCGCGCCCGCTTCGGACGGCTGGACCTGCTGTTCAACAACGCCGGGACATTCGGTCCGGGCGGGGTGCCGGTCGAGGAGCTGCCCTACGAGGCGTGGCGGCACGTGGTGGACACCAACCTCAACGGCGCGTTCCTGTGCGCACAGGCGGCGTACCGGCAGATGAAGGAGCAGGACCCGCGGGGCGGCCGGATCATCAACAACGGCTCGATCTCGGCACACACCCCGCGCCCGCACTCGGTGGCGTACACGGCGACCAAGCACGCGCTGACCGGCCTGACCAAGTCGCTGTCGCTGGACGGCAGGCCCTACGGCATCGCGGTCGGCCAGATCGACATCGGCAACGCGGCGACCGACATGACGGCGGGGATGCAGACCGGCGCGCTCCAGGCCAACGGGGAGACGGCACCCGAGCCCGTGATGGACGTCGCCGACGTGGCGCGCACGGTGCGGCACATGGCCGAGTTGCCGCTGGAGGCGAACGTGCAGTTCGCGACGGTCATGGCGACGGCCATGCCGTACGTGGGCCGCGGCTGAGCCGGGAACGCGATCCACACATTCGGAATAACCAAGTCCGCAGTATTGCGGCCGGTGACGGACTTATGCTCAACTCTCCTTCACCGGAGCTTCACAGACGGAAGGTGATCCTTCCAGGAAGCTCCACGAGCCATACCGAGGGGGGAGGCGGCAGCCGTGCCGCCGCACCGGCCGGGGGTGGATCCCGCGTGGGACCGCGGGAACGCGCCGGTGGCCGGCACGGCTGCCGCGCCTTGCGCCCGCCGGGCTACGCCTGCCCGGTCTCGAAGCGCGCGATCCGCCCGTCGTCGTCCACCGTGAAGCTCCACCGCGTACGCATCTCGCCCCAGGCGTCGTTGCGGTAGCGGGCGATGAGGGAACGGCCGCCGTCCGACTCCCGGTCGACCTCCATGTGCCCGTTGGAGGAGAAGATCTCCTGGTCGATCCATTGGGCGAGGTCCCGGTCGGACCCGTCGTCGGCCATGGTGGCGTCCGGCGCGAGCGTCGCGAGGAAGGCGTCACGATCGTGGGCGTTGACGGCGGCGACGAAGGCGCGGACGGCCGGGTCGCTCAGTCGCGTGGTCTGAATCGTCATGCCGGCAGCGTCACACCGCCCACGGCCGCCCGCCACCGGACGGCGGACACCCACCACCGGACGACGGACGGTCCGCCGGACAGTGCCGCCCCGCCGCCCTCCCCTTCACCCGAACGGCGCCCGCGAGGGGTCCGCGCGGCGCCGGCGGGCGACGGTGGTGAGTGGTGATGAGCCACCGTCCGTGAGGGAGTCGACGTGAACCGACGTGACCGGCACTGTGTTGACCGGCGTGATGTGGGGCTGCTGCTGCTCCGGCTGGGTACCGGCGGCGTCCTGGCCGCACACGGCGCCCAGAAGCTGCTCGGCTGGTTCGGCGGCGGGGGCATCGAGGGGACCGGCCAGGCCATGGAGGCCATGGGCTACGCGCCCGGCCGGGCCAGCGCCACCGCGGCGGGGCTCGCGGAGGCGGGCGGCGGCACGCTGCTGGCGCTGGGCCTGGCCACCCCGGCCGCCGGTGCGGCGGCGGCCGGCGCGATGGCGGGCGCCGCGGCGGTGCACGCGCCGAACGGCTTCTTCGCCCAGGCGGGCGGCTACGAGTACGCGGTCTCCCTCGGCCTGACCGCCGCGGGCCTCGCGGTCTCGGGCCCGGGCCGCTTCTCCCTCGACCACCTCCTCGGCCACACGGTCAACCGGAACTGGATGGTCCCGGCCGCCCTCGCGGTGACGGCGGCGGCCACCACGGTGGTCGTCGGGGCGAGGAACCGGCGGGTGCGGAGGGCCGCGGAGGGACAGCAGGAGCCCCTGTTCGACTGACGTACCGCTCGCCGTCCCACCCGTGGCAGGCTGCCGCCATGAGCGACGACGACGCCCGCGCCGGGCACCTGTCCCCCGTCCCCGCCGGCCTGTGGACCACGATCGACGCCCTGTGGACGGGGCTGGAGGCGGACCAGCCGGTCGGTGGCCGTGAGGGACTGCTGCTGCGCATGCTGAAGCTGTCCGAGGAGGTCGGCGAGGTCGCCGAGGCGGTCATCGGCGCGACCGGCCAGAACCCGCGCAAGGGTGTCAGCCACACCTGGGAGGACGTGGAGGCGGAGCTGTGCGACGTCGCCATCACGGCCCTGGTGGCGCTGCGCACCCTGACGCCCGAGGCACGTGCGGTGTTCGAGGGCCATCTGGCGCGGGTGGCGGCGCGTTCCCCGGCGCCGGGCACCTGAGAGGCCGGGCCCGGGAGGCTGTCCCGGGCCCGGCCCGCGCACGGCGCCGGTCAGCCCGTACGGCAGGAGACCGTCGGCCAGGTCCAGTTGCCGTTGGCCTGGACGGTGACGCCCCAGTTGTTGCCGCTGCCGTTGGACTTGGCCGTCAGCACCTGGGCACTGGGATAACTGGCGTTGACGTTCCAGGTGGACATGATCCGGGCCGGGGACGGCACGTTCATCGTCACGGTCCAGTCGTCGGACCCGCTCACCGAGACGCTGAGGTTGTACCGGTCCCCCCACCGCTGCCCGGCGGACAGGGTCGCGGTGCAGCCGCCTCCGCCTCCGCCGCCGTCACCACCGCCGCCGCTGCCGTCGGGGGCCACGGCACGCCCGGTCTGCGGCGAGATCATGCCGGAGCACAGGCCCTTGGCCGCCAGGGTCTGCGCGATGCGCGGGATCGCCGCGAGCGTGTTGGCGGGCCAGTCGTGCATGAGGACGACCTGGCCGTCGCCCAGCCGGGAGACGGCCTGCACGATGGCGTCGGTACTGGCGTTGTTCCAGTCCTGTGTGTCGACGTCCCAGAGCACCTCGGTCAGCCCGTACTTGGCCTCGACCGTCCGCAGGGTGGCGTTGGTCTCGCCGTACGGCGGACGGAAGAGCTTCGGCGTGCCACCGCCCGCGTTCGCGAGGGCCTGCTGTGTCCGGGAGATCTCCGAGTCCATCTGCGCCTGACTCAGCTGCGTCATGTGCGGATGGGTGTAGCTGTGGTTGGCGACCCACATGCCGGCGTCGACCTGGGCCCGGACCAGCGCCGGGTTCTGGGCCGCGTACTGGCCCTGGTTGAACATGGTGGCCCGCAGCCCGTTCTGCCGCAGCGCGCCGAGCAGGGCCTGGGTGTTGCCGGACGGTCCGTCGTCGAAGGTCAGCCCGACGTAGCCGGCGCAGGCGGTGGCCCGCGCGGGTGCGGCCTCGGCGGCGACGGTGCCCGCGGCGGCCAGTGCGGCGACGCAGACCGCGGTGACCAGGGACCGCGGGGACGGACGGGATCTCGTGCTCATGGGAGCGGCTCCTCCTCTCTCCTCCGGGACCGGGTCAGCCCGCGCTGCAGGAGACCGACGGCCAGGTCCAGTTGCCGTTGGCCTGGATGGTGGCGCCCCAGGTGTTCCCGCTGCCGTTGGGCCGGGCGGTGAGCACCTGTGCGCTGGGGTACGTGGCGTTGACGTTCCACGTCGACATGACCTTCGCCGGGGACGGCACGTTCATCGTCACCGTCCAGTCACTGGCGCCGCTCACCGAGACGTTGAGGTTGTACCGGTCGCCCCACTTCTCCCCGGCGGAGACCGTCGCGGTGCACCCGCCGCCGCCACCGCCGCCACCGCCACCGCCGGAGCCGGTGCCCCCGACCGTGATGTCGGAGCTGCCGCTGCTCTGGTAGCCCTCGGTGGCCATGATCATGTAGTAGCTGAAGCTGCCCAGCGGCATCCCGGCCCGCGACCACGCGTCGAAGTGGTTGCCGGTGGTGATGGTGCCGCCGGTCCGCTTGGACTGCCGCACGCTCCAGTACTGGTCGAAGGTGCGGGTGCCCTCGACCGAGGGGGCGTTGTAACGGGTCGTCTTGTAGATGTCGTAGGTGCCGCCGTCGGTGGTCACGGTGCCCTTGAACTCGCCCGTGGGCCGGTAGGTGCCCCAGTTGTCGACGATGTAGTACTCGACGAGCGGGTTGGACGTCCACCCGTAGAGGGCCAGGTACGCGTTCCCGGACGGGTTGAAGGTGCCCGAGTACTGCACGGTCCGGCGTCCGCCGTTGCTCCAGCCCTTGCCGGCGACGAAGTTGCCGGTGTTGCGCCACGAGGTGCTGTACTGGCCGCCGGAGCCCATGTCCATGGAGACGGTGCCCTGGCTGTCGGTCCAGAACGAGTAGTAGTAGCCGTTGTTGGTGCCCTCCTGGTTGGTCGTGACGACCGTGCCGGCCCGGGCGGTGCCCGGCAGCATCATCGCGGCGAGGGCGGCCAGCGCGACGGCCCACGCGGCCTTGACGAGCAGCGAGACGGGCCCGCCGCCGCGACGCCTCGGTTGTACGAGCAGGTTCATGGGGGGTGCTTCCTCTCCGGAGGGTCCTGCGCGGACCTACGGGGTTCGGACAACGGCGCCAGTGTTGACCTGCACCCATCAAGCGTCAACAGTTTCGGTGAATATTTCGAAACCTTCGGCGCCACCGACGGCGAAGCCGGAGGAAAGAACCCGCAGCTCAAGCCATCCCCCGACAGGCGTCCCCCTCACCACCGAGCGAGCCCTCATCGAATGCACCGGAAAGGGCGGTGGAGTCCTCCGAAATTTTCGAACCCCTGCTCCCTGGGCGAGCGCTCACCGACCGCGCCCCCCGGTACCCTTCGGGGTGCCCGGTGCTCGGCTCCCCCTCGGACCACCCGGTTCGCAATGATCGTCCCAGGCTCGGAGGACCGGGTGGCAGTCCAGCGCATCACGACCCGCAACGCGCGTTTCCAGCAGCTCCAGACGCTGCTGCACAACCGCACCAAGCGCGGGCGGGCCGGGGAGTTCCTGGTCCAGGGCGTCCGTCCGATCACGATGGCGGTGGAGCACGGCTGGACCGTGCGGTCGCTGCTCTACGACGCCGACCGGCCGCTCTCCCGCTGGGCCGAGGACCTGCTGCGGCGGGCCGGTGCCGAGCGCGTGGCGATGGCTCCGCAGCTGCTGGCCGAGCTGAGCGAGAAGAGCGAGGGGGCCGCGGAGGTCCTCGCGGTGGTCGAGATGGCGCCGGACAGCCTGTCGCGGATCAGGGTCCACGACGCCTTCCTCGGCCTGGTCTTCGACCGGCCGACGCAGCCGGGCAACATCGGCAGCATCGTGCGGTCGGCCGACGCCTTCGGCGCGGACGGTCTCATCGTCACGGGACACGCCGCCGACCCCTACGACCCCAAGTCCGTCCGGGCGTCCACGGGCTCCTTCTTCGCCGTGCCCGTGGTGCGCGGCGAGTCGCACCGCGAGGTCGTGGACTGGCTCGGCCGGGAGCGCGCCCAGGGGCGGCCGGTGGCCGTGGTCGGGACGGACGAGGGCGGCGAGTCGGACGTCTCGGAACTCGACCTGACGGGCCCCGTGCTGCTGCTGATCGGCAACGAGACCACGGGGCTGAGCGCGGCCTGGCGCGAGGCGTGCGACCACGTGGTGAGCATCCCGATGACCGGCTCGGCCAGCTCCCTCAACGCGTCGAACGCCGCCTCGGTCGTCCTCTACGAGGCCCGCCGCCAGCGCCTGGCCAAGCAGCGGGCGGCCGAGTAGCGGAAGGGGCCCCCGTCCCATGCTCGGGGCGGGCGGGGGAAGAGGGGCGGCAGACGAGTGGGGCTGTACGCCGGGTTCTGTTC
>MUMD01000198.1 GCA_002155895.1 Streptomyces rochei | reverse complement strand
TAGTAGGCCTCGCCGCCGACGAGGTCCTTGAACACCCGCGGGCGCTCCGACGACACCCGGACCGTCACGTCGGCGGCCTCGGCGCCGGCGGCCTCGACGAGGTCCGCCCCCGCCGACTCGCTGGTGGCCTGGACCACGATCCGGTTGGTCCTGACGTCGACGAACCGGACCGGCGTCTCGGCGGCCCCGGTGCGCGCGGCGGCGGCGTCCAGCTTCTCCTTGACGGCGCGCAGCTCCGCCAGCCCCTTGTCCACGACCGCCGCCTTGGCCCCCTGCGCCTCGATGGCGGCGGTGTCCGCGGCGTCCGTGGTGGCGACGGTCAGCTCGGCGGAGGTCGCCCCGCTCACCCAGGCCCCGGCGAAGCGGTCTCCCAGCGTGTTGCGCAGCATCCCCGCGCGGGTGCCGGCCTCCGCCTCGTTGACCAGCCTGGCCGACGCCTGGTCGGGGGTCAGCCCGAGGTCCCGTCGCATGGCGCGCAGCACCTGCGCCGGGGGTGCGTCCGCGCCGAGCGTCCGGGCGGCCGCGGACACCGGCCCGGGAGCGGGCGGCGGGGCCGCCGACGCGGCGGCGGGGAGTGCGGTCAGGACCAGGGCGCCGAGCGCCGTGAGGGCGGCGCGGCGGCTGCGCGCGGCATGTCTGCCGACCATGCGATGTGCCTCCTTCGGGGGCTGTGCGAGACAGCGGGTGTCGATGGGTGACCGTGGGTCACGGTGCGGCGAAGTCTCAGTCCTTGCCGCGAGGATCCGCGGCCATGTCGCGACCGGGCGTCTTTCGCGCGATGGGGGACGCGGCGGGTGGCATGTGCAGTACGCGGGCGTGCGGGACGCGCCGCGCTCAGGCGGGGGTCAGTCCCGGATTGCCCACCTCGGTGACGAAGGACGCGGCCGTGGTGACGGGGGCGCCGGGCGTACTGATGGCGGAGACCGTCCGGAAGTCCAGGCGGGCCGCCTGGCGGCCGAGTTCGACGCGGACGTAGCCGCGCTTGCCGTTGTAGAACTTCATGTGCGGGTTGGCCCGCATGTACAGGTCCCAGTTGGCGGGCTGCTCGACGCCGTCCCGGCCGCTGGCCACCGAGGTGCAGGTGACCTCGGTGCCGACGGTGGCGGACGCCGGGTCGTCGAAGTCCTCCTTGACGTCGAGGGCGTAGCCCACGTGCACGTCACCGGTGAGGATCAGCCAGTTGTCGATGCCGGCGGCCTTCGCCCCGGCGACGACCCGGTCGCGCGAGGCGCGGTAGCCGTCCCAGGCGTCCATCGAGAGCGCGGCGTCGGCGGTCACGTCGAACTTGCGCTGCGAGAAGCACACCTGCTGGGGCATCACGTTCCACAGCGCCGTGGAGTTCTGCCAGCCGTCCAGCAGCCACTGCTCCTGCGCGGCACCGGTGATGGTGCGCGCCGGGTCGTCCGACTCGGGCCCCGGGGCGTGCGGCCGGTCGTCGTAGGCCTGGTCGGAGCGGTACTGGCGGGTGTCGAGGATGTCGAACTGGGCGAGTGTGCCCCAGTGCAGGCGGCGGTAGAGCTGGGCGTCCGGTCCCTGCGGCAGCTGGGCGGCGCGCAGGGGCTGGTTCTCCCAGTACGCGCGGTAGGCGGCGGCCCGGCGCAGCAGGAACTCCGCCGGCGGGATGGCGTTCTCCGGGATGTCGTCGGCGTAGTTGTTCTCCGTCTCGTGGTCGTCCCAGGCGACCACGAAGGGGTGCGCGGCGTGGGCGGCCTTGAGGTCCTCGTCGCTCTTGTACAGCGAGTAGCGCAGCCGGTAGTCGGCGAGGGTCATGGTCTCGCGGTTGAAGACGTCGGGCAGGACGCGGTCGGTGTAGCGGCGCTCGCCGCCCGCCGCGTTCACCGCGTACTCGTACAGGTAGTCGCCGAGGTGGAAGACCACGTCGACGTCGTCCTCGGCCACGTGCCGCAGCACCGTGTAGTAGCCGTCCATGTAGGCCTGGCAGGCGACGGCGCCCAGTTTCAGCGACGAGGTCGCGCTGGTGGCCGGCGGAGCGGTGCGGGTGCGGCCGGCGGGGCTGATCCACGCGCCCGCGCGGAAGCGGTAGTAGTACACCGTGCCCGGCGTCAGCCCCTGAACGTCGACGTGGACGCTGTGGTTGTACTCGGCGTGGGCCTCGGCGGTGCCCCGGAACAGCACGGCGGCGAAGTACTCGTCGAGGGCCACCTCCCACTCGACCGTGACCCGCTCGGTGCCCATGCCGCCGTCCTCCAGGAACGGCTCGGGCGCCAGTCGGGTCCACAGCAGCACCGAGTCCGGCAGCGGGTCGCCGGACGCGACACCGAGGGTGAACGGGTCCTTGGTGATCCGGGCGGTGCGCCGGGGGGCGGCCACCGCGCCGCGGGCCGGGAGGTTGGTGGAGAAGGCGAGCGCGGCGGCGGCCGCGGTGACGGTGAGGAAGCGTCTGCGGACCAGGTGCCGGGAGGCCATGGCCATCACGGCGTCGTGCGGGGAGAAGGCGTGGTCGGCCGGTCGGCGGGGACGGCCCGTGGGCGCCATCTGGGGTCCTCTCGTACGGGGCGGGCGTCCACCCGGGATGCGCGGACCCCGCATGGTAAGCAGACAAAACACCCGAAAACGGCAGGACTTGCGGAGTGATCACACAGGCGGACGTACGCGCGTGTGGACATCCGTCGCCGGGGGCACCCGGCAGCGGGAGGGGCGGCACGGGGGAGAGGAAGGCGGTGGGCGGAGCCGATGGCGAGGACCAGGCGCTACCAGGTGGCGGCCTCCGGCCGCTGGTGGGACGAGGAGGACAACCGCTGGCTGCCGGCCGGCGAGGTGCACGCGTGGGAGCAGGGCCTGAACCAGACCGCGTGCGGGCTGTCCCTGCACCGTTCACGGCTCGCGCGCTTCGCGGCCGTCGGCTGGAGCGACGTGCTGCCCGAGTCGGGCGGCGCCGCCGACGCCGTCCGCCGGGTCTGCCCGCGCTGCGCCGCGGCGGCCGGCCGCCGCGGCGCGGGCGACCGGCCGGGTTGGCGGCGGGTGAATCCGCGGCCCTAGGGCCGGGCCGCGGAATCGGAGGTCAGGACGGCAGCGGCGAGCGGCTGACCCGGATCTTGGACTGACCGTGCGGCCGCTTCTCCCAGTCCTCCATGAACCGGGCGTGCAGTCGGTGCTGGGCGGCCAGCGTCAGCAGCGTGTCGGTGCGGTAGTAGAAGTCCTCCCGCAGCACCTGGTGTTCCGTGCCCTCGGTGCGGTCGAAGGTGAAGTCGAAGAAGCCCGTGTCGGTCAGGACCCGGCCGACGTGCGCGAGGCACTCGTCGATCACGCTCAGCGGGGAGTGCGAGAAGACGCTGTGCGCGTGCACCACGTCGAAGTGGTCGTCCGGCAGGAAGTCCAGCCGCAGGTCCCCGGTGAGCGTCAGGTGCGGCAGCTTGGCCTGGAGCCCTCGCCGGGTGAGCGTCCTCTTGGCGGCGATCAGGATGTCCGGCGAGATGTCGATGCCGTAGTAGTGGCCGGTGTCGAGGTGGTCGATGAAGCGCCAGCCGCCGCGCAGGTTGCCGCAGCCGATGTCGAGCATCCGGTGCTCCGGGCGCAGCCCGTGCTCGAGCAGGTAGTCGAACTGCATCCGCCCCAGCGCCAGCCAGCGGTCGTGGCTCCGGCTGCCGACGGCCGCCTCGGGGTCGCGGCGGGTGTCGTGGGCCATCACCGCCCGGTAGTAGCCGATGTGGTCCGGGTGTCTGAGCCGCAGCCAGGCGTTCCGGCCGGCGCGGCGCACATAGGGTCCGACGCGCTCGGGGTGGCGCAGCGCGTACCCGACCTTGTGGGTGAGCGCGGCGCGGTTGCTGTGCAGCTTCTTCGGGGAGTCGGCTTCCTTCGGCACGGGCGTTCGACCTCCGCGGTGAGGGCCGGGACGGTGAGTAAAGGGGGGCGGGCAGGGTGTCACGTCCGGCGGCGGAGCACCAGGACCCGGGGTCCGTGTCGCGTGGCGCGGCGGGCCGGTCGGGACCGGTCACCGCCCGTACGGCGGTGGCGGCGACGACCTCCTCGGCCGTAGGGAGCCTGTCCCCGCGTGAGGCGGTCCGTGGGTGTCAGCCCCCCCGGGAGGCGCCGTCGAGTTGACAGACGGAGGATGGAGTGGTGGGGACAGGGAAAGGAGGAGCGTCATGCTGGAGGCCAAGACGCTCGACAAGCCGGACGAGCGGCGCGATTTCCCCCGCGGTCACATCGAGGCCGTGCACATGGAAGGGCTCGACCTCGCCGTCGCCACCTTCGAACCGGGCTGGCGCTGGTCGGAGTCCGTGGCGCCCATCGCGGGCACCGACAGCTGCATGATCCACCACAACTGCTACGTGGCGGAGGGTCGGATGCACGTCCGCATGGACGACGGAACGGAGTGCGAGGTGGGCCCCGGCGACGTGTTCGTCTGCTCACCCGGCCACGACGCCTGGGTCGTGGGCGACGCGCAGTGCGTCGTGTACGACTTCGCGGGCGGCATGGCGAAGGAGTACGCCAAGGCCGACTAGGAGCCCCCGAGCGGGCACGGGAAGAGGGGGGTGACCGCCGCAAGACGGTCACCCCCCTCCCCGCCCGTCGCTCAGGCGGCCAGGGCCACCGCCCCGACCGCCGGGGTGCGCAGCACCCGCCGGGCCGTGGCCAGGCTCGTTCCGAGCGTCACCGCCGCCGACACCGCCACCATCGCGAGCCAGACGCCGGGGAACTGGTCCGGCAGCACCGCGTCGGTCCGCACGACCGTGAACGGGACGACGCCGGCCAGCGCGGCCACCGTGCCGAAGAACACCCCGGTCAGCGTCATGATCACGCCCTCGACGCCGACCACGCCCAGTACCTGGCCCGGGGTCGCGCCCGCGAGCCGCTGCTGCCCGAACTCGCGGGAGCGGTACGTCGTCGCCGCGTACAGCGAGTTGACCAGCATCACGCAGACGAACACCGCGATGATGCCGACCACCGTGAGGTTGAGCGTCTCCAGGTTCTTGGCGTCGACCGACTTGACCAGGCCGGACGCCTCCACCGCGTCGCTCTCCACCGCCTGCATGGTGACGGTCGCCGTCGACACCGCCGTGAACAGGATCAGCGACACCAGGATGCCCGCGAGGTGATCCGCCCGCTCCCGCAGGTTGCGCACGGCCAGCCAGCCGCTCGCGCCGCGCAGCGGCAGCCGGTTCAGCACGCCCTTCAGCAGCCGCGGCGACAGCAGCGCGAAACCCACCGACAGCAGGATCGCCCCGTAGGCGGGCGGTGCCATGAGCGCCTCGTCGGACGCGGAGAACAGGAAGGTGGAGCAGGCGCCCGCGGCACCGGTGACCAGCGCGGCGCAGGCGAGGAACCGCTTGGCGCCGGCCCGCTCCCGACCCCGCCGCGTCACCCGCCGCACCGCGAGGAACGCGGCGCCCGCCGACGCCAGGAGGGTGATGTCCACGCCGCTCAGCAGCGCGATCGGCCCGAAGGAGTACTCGACGGACCCCGCCACCTGGCCGCTGTTCTGGAACATGTCCAGCAACGCGCGCCCACCGAGCATCGCCGGGCCGACGGCCAGCGCCGCGCCCACCAGGGCCACGGCCACCGCCTCACCCACCACCATCCGCTTGATCTGCGCCGGGGTCGCCCCCGAGCAGCGCAGCAGCTCCAGCTCGGCCGTGCGCTGCCGCACGTTGACCGTCAGCGTCGAGGCCACCGCGAAGAACACCAGCAGCGTCCCGTACCCACCGACGACCCCCGCCGCCGTGCCCAGCGTCTGCGAGCTGACCGAGTCGACGCCGGCCTGCCCGGCCGTGTCGTGCATCGAGTTGAACGTCATGATGATCGCCGCGCCGAGGAAGGCGGAGAGCAGCGTCGCGACGAACCGTCCCGGGCGCCGCCGGATCGACCGCAGGGCCAGTACCAGCATCGCTCACACCCCCGCCGGCACGTCGTCGCCGAGGTGCGCCAGCCGCTCCGCCACCGCGTCCGGGGTCGGGTGGTCCATCCGGCCCGCGAGCCGGCCGTCGGCGAGGAAGACGACCGAGTCGGCGTACGAGGCGGCGACCGGGTCGTGCGTCACCATGACCACGGTCCGGCCGTGCACCCGCACCGCTTCCTGGAGCAGCAGCATCACCTGTCGCGCGCTGCGCGTGTCCAGCGCGCCCGTCGGCTCGTCCGCGAAGATCACCCTGGGTTCGGTCACCAGCGCGCGGGCGATCGCCACCCGCTGCCGCTGACCGCCGGAGAGCTGGTCGGGACGGTGCCCGAGCCGGTCCCCGAGACCGACCGCGGTGAGGATCTCGCGTGCCCGCTTCCGGTCGACGCGGCGCCCGGCGAGCTTCAGCGGCAGCACCGTGTTCTGCGCGACCGTCAGCGTCTCCAGCAGGTTGTACTGCTGGAAGACGAACCCGACCCGGCCGCGCCGGAACTTGGTCAGCTCCGCCTCGCCGCCGCCGGTCAGCTCGGTCCCGTCCACCCAGACCATGCCGCTGTCCGGCCGGTCGAGGCCCGCCGCGCACTGCAGCAGCGTGGACTTGCCCGAGCCCGACGGTCCCATCACCGCGGTGAACGTGCCCCGCCCCAGGCTCAGCGTCACCCCGTCCAGCGCGGTGACGGCGCTCTCGGCGGTGCCGTACGTCCGGGTCACCTTCACCAGGCGGAGCGCCTCGGCAGCGGGCCCCGGTTCGCTGCCGCCTCGTGCGCCGCTGCGAAACATCGTCATCATCCTCCGTGCGGCACGCCCTGTGCGCTGCCTCACCGACGACGCTACGGAGCCCGGCCCCGGGACACACTGGGCGCAGAACCCGTATCGGGAGGTGTACCCAGCGACACCCTCACCCCTCCACCAGCACCACCTCCAGGGTGCGCGGACCGTGCACCCCCTCGACCCGGTCCAGCTCGATGTCGCTGGTCGCCGACGGGCCGGAGATCCAGGTCGACGGGCGCGTCGGGTCGAGCCGTG
This sequence comes from Streptomyces rochei, assembly GCA_002155895.1. Lineage (GTDB taxonomy): Bacteria > Actinomycetota > Actinomycetes > Streptomycetales > Streptomycetaceae > Streptomyces > Streptomyces rochei. The sequence continues at coordinate 25,698 of MUMD01000198.1, read as the reverse complement.
CGAGGGCCTGGGGGACGGAGGAGACCACCTGGTCCGGCACCCGTACGACGCAGACGTGGTGGTCCGGGACGAGGGTGATGCGGCGGCGGCCCTGGTCGGGGGAGCCGTCCAGGACGATCGTCCCGGTCTCGGCGACGGCGACGGCGCAGCCCGTGACCACGCTGTCGACCCGGTCCAGTTCCCGCGGGGTGATCGCCGCGCGGTCCTGGACCCGGGTCGCGTCGACCCCTTCGAGCCAGTACGCGGGCAGCTCCGGCGGGACCACCACGCTCCCCGAACCGTGCGCCGCCAGGAGCCGCATCAGCAGCTCGGGTAACTGCCCGTCCGTGCACCGGTGCACGATCGCCCGGTAGTCCGCCAGGTTCTCGGCGAGCAGCTCGACCGTCTCCTCGGTGCTCCTCCGCCCGTGCTCGCGCAGATAGTCCCGCGCGATCGGCTCCTCGTCGGGCGGCACGTCCGCGAGGGCGCGCCGCACCCGGCCCAGAACGCGTTCCCTGCTGCTCACTCCGCCCCGTCCTTCCCGCCGCGCGTACGCTGCCACCAGTCGCGGAACGGCTCCGCGGGCACCTCGGGGAGATCCCGCGTGCCGCTCCACGCCCGGCCCGGTCCGGGGAGCGTACGGGGATGGAAACGCCGGGTCCGCGACGCCAGCCGCTGTCCGGCCCGCAGCGCGCCCGGGTGGGTGAACGCCCACTGCGCCGCCCGCATCGCGGCCCGTTCGGCGGCGTGTCCCTTCGCCGGCCTCAGCACCACCCTGTTGCCCCGCCGGACGGCCGGGCCGCCCTGCACCACCCGCTCCCGCAGGTGCACCAGGACCTCGGGGATGTCGATGGCCACCGGGCACACCTCGTAGCAGGCGCCGCACAGCGACGACGCGTACGGCAGGGACGCGTCGATCTCGCTGCCCGTGCCCCGCAGTTGCGGGCTGAGGATCGCGCCGATCGGGCCCGGATACACCGAGCCGTAGGCGTGGCCGCCGGCCCGCTCGTACACCGGGCAGACGTTGAGGCAGGCCGAGCAGCGGATGCAGCGCAGCGCCTGGCGGCCGACCTCGTCGGCGAGGGCGTCGGTGCGGCCGTTGTCCAGCAGGACCAGGTGGAAGGTGCCGGGGCCGTCCTCGTCGGTGGTGCCGGTCCACATGGACGTGTACGGATTCATGCGCTCGGCCGTCGAGGAGCGGGGGAGGGTCTGGAGGAACACCTCCAGGTCCTGCCACCTCGGCACGACCTTCTCGATGCCGACGACGGAGATCAGCGTCTCGGGCAGGGTCAGGCACATCCGGCCGTTGCCCTCGGACTCCACGACCACCAGCGTCCCGGTCTCGGCCACCACGAAGTTGGCGCCGGAGATGCCGACCTTCGCCCGCAGGAACTTCTCCCGCAGGTGCAGCCGCGCCGCCTCCGCGAGTTCGGCCGGTGCGTCGGTCAGGCCCTCCGGTGCCGGCCGGCCCCACTCGCCCATCTCGGAACGGAAGATGTCCCGGATCTCGCCCCGGTTGCGGTGGATCGCCGGGACCAGGATGTGCGACGGCCGGTCCTTGCCCAACTGCACGATCAGCTCGGCGAGATCCGTCTCGTAGGCGTGGATGCCCTCCGCCTCCAGGGCCTCGTTGAGACCGATCTCCTGCGTCGCCATCGACTTGACCTTGACGACCTCCCGCTCACCGGTCTCCTTGACCAGCCGGGCGACGATCGCGTTGGCCTCCTCGGCGTCGGCGGCCCAGTGCACGGTCCCGCCGGCCGCGGTGACCGCCTCCTCCACCTGGACCAGATACCGGTCGAGGTGGCGCAGGGTGTGGTCCTTGATGCGCCGGCCGGCCTCGCGCAGCGCCGCCCAGTCGTCCAGTTCCGCGACCGCGCGGGCCCGCTTGTCCCGGATGGTGTGCGTGGCGTGGCGCAGGTTGCCGCGCAGGGTCGGGTTGCGCACCGCCGTGCGCGCGGCCTCGGGGAAGGCCGGCATCCCCACGAACGTGCCGCTCATACGGTGACCGCCTCCTCGGTGCTCGCCAGGATCTCCGCGATGTGCACCGGCCGCATGCCGGTGCGCAGCCGCGCCATGGTGCCGCCGAGGTGCATCAGACAGGAGTTGTCGGCGGCGCACAGCACCTCCGCGCCGGTCGACTCCGCGTTGCGCACCTTGTCCGCGCCCATCGCCGCCGACACGTCCGCGTTCTTCACGGCGAAGGTGCCGCCGAAGCCGCAGCACTCCTCGGCGCCCGGCAACTCGAGCAGTTCCAGCCCCTTCACCGCCTCCAGCAGCCGCCGGGGCCGGTCGCCGAGACCGAGGCTCCGCAGTCCGTGGCAGGTCGGGTGGTACGTCACAGTGTGCGGGTAGTACGCCCCCACGTCCGTCACCCCCAGCACGTCCACCAGGAACTCGGTCAGCTCGTACGTCTTCGGCACCACCGGCGCCAGCATGGCCGTCAGCGTGTCCCCGCGCCCCTCGGCCCGCGCCCGCTCGCCCATCCGCGGATACAGCTCCCGCACCATCGCCCCGCACGAGCCCGAGGGCGTGACGACCGCGTCGTACTCCGCGAAGACCTCCGCGAAGTGCCGGGCCAGCGGCTCCGCCTCGTGCCGGTAACCGGTGTTGTAGTGCGCCTGGCCGCAGCAGGTCTGGCCCGACGGGAAGTCGACCTCGACACCCAGTCTGGTCAGCAGCTTGACGACGGCGCGGCCGGTGTCCGGATAGAGCGTGTCGTTGACGCAGGTCAGGAACAGGGCGACACGCATCGCGGCTCCTTGTGATCGGCGGAACATGGTGATCATCGGATGAATCGCAGGGTAGTCGGCACGCCGGACCCGGGGGAGACCCCCTTCACCGGTCGGCGAGTCGGGTCTCGGCCGCCCGCCAGCGCTCCGTGCCGCCCCGCGGCTCGTACCGGGTCAGCGACTGGGTGCGCACCAGCAGGCGGCGCATCTGCGCGAGGTCGCCGACCAGTCCGTGGGCGCGGGCCTGCACCAGGACGTTGCCGAGCGCGGCGGCCTCCGTCGGCCCCGCCACCACCGGCAGCCCGCAGGCGTCGGCGGTCAGCTGGCACAGCAGCGCGTTGCGGGTGCCGCCGCCGACCACGTGCACGACGTCCACCGGGTGCCCGGCGAGGCGCTGGGCGTCCTCGACGGCCCTGCGGTGGGCCAGCGCCAGCGAGTCCAGGATGCAGCGGGTCACCTCGGCGGGCGAGGCGGGCACCGGCTGCCCGGAGGCGCGGCACGCCTCGGCGATCCGCTCCGGCATCCGCCCCGGCGCGAGGAACGCCGCGTCCCCCGCGTCCACCACCGACCGCAGCGCCGGCACCCGCGCCGCCGCGAGCAGCAGCCCGCCCAGATCCGGCTCGCCCCAGGCCCGTACGCACTCCTGGAGCAGCCACAGCCCCATGATGTTGCGCAGGTACCGGACCGTGCCGTCCAGCCCCAGCTCGTTGGTGAAGTTGGCGGCGCGGCTCTCCTCCGTCAGCACCGGAGCGGTCAGCTCCAGGCCGGCCAGCGACCAGGTGCCGGTGCAGATGTACGCGAAGCGCTCGCCCGAGGCCGGCACGGCGGCCACCGCGGAGGCGGTGTCGTGCGACCCGACCGCCGTCACCCGCACGGGACCGGCCAGCCCCGTCTCCTCCAGCACGCGAGGTGTCAACACGCCCGCCGGATCGCCCGGTCGCCGCAGCGGCGCGAAGAGGGCCAGGTCGATCCCGAGCCGGTCCGCCACCTCGTACGACCAGTCGCGGGTGCGCGGATCGATCAGCTGGGTGGTGGAGGCGTTGGTCAGCTCCGTGCCCTGCTCGCCGGTCAGCCAGTACGTCAGCAGGTCCGGGATCAGCAGCAGCCGCCGGGCCTGGGCGAACTGGGCGGTGCCGCTCGCGGCGACGAGCTGGTACAGCGTGTTGAAGGGCGCGTACTGCAACCCGGTCGCCGCGTACAGCTCCTCGGGGGGCAGCGTCGCCCACACCTTCCGTGCCACGCCCTCGGTGCGGGCGTCGCGGTAGTGGACCGGGTTGCCGAGCAGCGCGCCGTCGGCGTCCAGGAGGCCGTGGTCGACGGCCCAGCTGTCGACGCCGACGGAGTCGACCTGCCCCGCCGCCCGCAGCCCGTCCAGCACACCGGCGTACAGCGCCAGGACGTCCCACCGCAGCCCCTCCGGCGTACGGACCGGCCGGTTGGGGAAGCGGTGCGCCTCGGTCAGCTCCAGCCGGTCGGGGTCCACGCGGCCGACCATGACGCGCCCGCTGGACGCGCCGAGGTCGACCGCGGCGTACGACTTGAGGCCCATGGCGCTGCTCATCGCAGGAACGCGGCGGCGACGCCGGCGTCGACCGGGACGTGCAGGCCGGTGGTGTGGGTCAGGTCGCCGCCGGTCAGCGCGAAGACGGCGTTGGCGACGTGCTCGGGCAGCACCTCGCGCTTCAGCAGCGTCCGCTGCGCGTAGAACTCGCCCAGCTTCTCCTCCGGCACCCCGTACACGGCCGCCCGCCGGGCACCCCAGCCGCCCGCGAAGATGCCCGAACCGCGCACCACGCCGTCCGGGTTGACCCCGTTGACCCGGATGCCGTGCTCGCCCAGCTCGGCGGCGAGCAGGCGCACCTGGTGGGCCTGGTCGGCCTTGGTGGCGGAGTAGGCGATGTTGTTGGGGCCCGCGAAGACCGCGTTCTTCGAAGCGATGTAGACGATGTCGCCGCCCATCTCCTGCGCCGTCATCACCCGGGCCGCCTCGCGCGAGACGAGGAAGGAACCGCGGGCCATGATGTCGTGCTGGAGGTCCCAGTCCCGGGCGGAGGTCTCCAGCAGCGGCTTGGAGACGGAGATGCCCGCGTTGTTGACCACCAGGTCGACCCCGCCGAAGGCGAGCACGGCCGTCCGGAACGCCTCGACGATCTGCTCCTCGGACGTGACGTCCACGGTCACCGCGACGGCCTTGTCCGCACCGCCCAGTTCCTCGGCCACCCGCGCCGCGTTCTCGGCGTTCAGGTCGGCGACCACCACACACGCGCCCTCGGCGACCAGCCGCCCCGCGATCGCCTTCCCGATCCCGCTGCCCGCGCCCGTGACGAGCGCGACGCGCGTGGCGAGCGCCTTGGGCCTCGGCATCCGCCGCAGCTTGGCCTCCTCCAGCGCCCAGTACTCGATTTGGAACTTCTCCGACTCCTCGATCGGCGCGTACGTCGACACCGCCTCCGCCCCGCGCATCACGTTGATCGCGTTGACGTAGAACTCGCCGGCCACCCGGGCGGTCTGCTTGTCCTTGCCGAAGCTGAACATGCCGACGCCCGGCACCAGCACGATCGCCGGGTCGGCACCGCGCATCGCGGGGGAGTCCGGCTCGGCGTGCCGCCGGTAGTAGGCGGCGTACTCCTCTCGGTAGGCGGCGTGCAGCTCCTTGAGCCGGGCGACGGTCTCGTCCAGCGGCGCGGAGGGCGGCAGGTCGAGGACCAGGGGCCGCACCTTGGTGCGCAGGAAGTGGTCGGGGCAGGAGGTGCCGAGCGCGGCGAGCCGGGGGTGCTCGGCCCGGGCGAGGAAGTCCAGCACCACGTCCGCGTCGGTGAAGTGCCCCACCTGCGGCCGGTCCTTCGAGGCGAGCCCGCGCACGTACGGCGCCAGCGCCGCCGCCCGCTCCCGCCGCTCGTCCTCCGCCAGCGCCTCGTACCCGGCGACCACCGGGCCGAACGGCTCGGCCTTCCCGCGCTCGGCGAGGAACGCCTCCGCGGTGCGGATGATGTGCAGCGAGTTGCGCTCGCACTCCTCGGAGGTGTCGCCCCAGGCGGTGATGCCGTGCCCGCCGAGCACACACCCGATCGCCCGCGGGTTGGCCTCCTTCACCGCCGCGATGTCCAGCCCCAGCTGGAAACCGGGCCGCCGCCACGGCACCCACACCACGGTGTCCCCGAAGCACTCGGCGGTCAGCTTCTCGCCGTCCGCCGCGCAGGCCAGCGCGATCCCCGAGTCGGGGTGGAGATGGTCCACGTGCGCGGCCTCCACGAGCCCGTGCATCGCGGTGTCGATGGAGGGCGCGGCACCGCCCTTGCCGTGCAGGCAGTAGTCGAAGGCGGCGACCATCTCGTCCTCGCGCTCGACACCCGGGTAGACGTCCTTGAGTGCCCGCATCCGGTCCAGCCGCAGCACGGCGAGCCCCGCCTCGGTGAGCGTCCCGAGATCACCGCCGGACCCCTTGACCCACATCAGCTCCACGTCACCCCCGGTGACGGGATCGGTGGCGGTGCCCTTGGCGGAGGCGTTGCCGCCGGCGTAGTTGGTGTTCCGGGGATCGGAGCCGAGCCGGTGGGAGCGGGCGAGGAGGGCGGAGGCTTCAGGGTGAGATGCCATGACGGTGCTCTTTCGATCGAGGGGTGGTGTAGCGCCTTCAGGGGCGCGGGGAAGTGCGCGACCGGCCACAACCGGCCCGCAGCCGAGGAACGACGGGAACCCGGCGGACGCCTACGCCCCCCACCCGGCCTGCTGCCCGCCGACCCGCTCGGCGACGACCTTCTCCGCCCACCCGCACTCGCGGTACGCCGCCATGGGATCCGGGGCCAGCCCCATCTCCTGGCGCACCTCACGAAGGAGCGGCCGCACGTCCGAGGCGTAGGCGTCCATCAGCACGGCGTTGGCGCCGAGCACGTCCCCCGACGCCTGCGCGGCCGCCAGCGCCTCCGCGTCCACCAGCAACGCCTTCGCCGTCGCCTCCTGCACGTTCATCACCGACCGGATGATCGCCGGGATCTTCGCCTCGATGTTGTGGCACTGGTCCAGCATGAACGCCACGTCGGAGGTGAACCCGCCCCCGCGCACCACCTCGTACATGATCCGGAACAGCTGGAACGGGTCGGCCGCGCCCACCATCAGGTCGTCGTCCGCGTAGAACCGCGAGTTGAAGTCGAACCCGCCGAGCTTCCCCTCCCGCAGCAGCGTCGCCACGATGAACTCGATGTTGGTGCCCGGCGCGTGGTGCCCGGTGTCGACGACGACCTGCGCCTTGTCGCCCAGCTTCAGACAGTGGGCGTACGCCGTGCCCCAGTCCGGCACGTCCGTGGTGTAGAACGCCGGCTCGAACAGCTTGTACTCCAGCAGCATCCGCTGCCCCTCGCCGAGCCGCTCGTACACCTCGGCCAGCCCCTCGGCCAGCCGGTCCTGCCGGGAGCGCACGTCGTCCTGCCCGGGGTAGTTGGTCCCGTCGGCGAACCAGAGCTTCAGGTCCCGCGAGCGGGTGGCGTCCATGATGTCGACGCACTCCAGCAGGTGGCCGACGGCCTTCTTGCGCACCGCCGCGTCGGGGTGGCAGATGCTGCCCAGCCGGTAGTCGTCGTCCTGGAAGGTGTTGGAGTTGATCGCGCCGATCCGCACGCCCCGCGCCTTCGCGTGCTCCGCCAGCGCCGCGTAGTCCTCGACCTTGTCCCACGGGATGTGCAGGGCGACGGTCGGGGCCACGCCGGTGAACTCGTGCACCTTCGCCGCGTCGTCCAGCTTCTCGAACGGGTCGCGCGGCACGCCCGCCTGGGCGAACACCTTGAACCGGGTGCCCGAGTTCCCGTACGCCCACGACGGCGTCTCGACTGCCTGGGTCTTGAGCGCGGCCTTCACCGCGGCGAGCTCGGTCACTTCGGCGCTCCTGTGGCATCGGGTCGCGGCCCGGTCCCGAGACCGACTCTGCGCACGACCATGTGTGAAACGATTCAGAACGTGAAGCTATGAGGCGCCCGAAGGGGTGTCAACCCTTCTGCTCGGCCCGGCTTTCCGTGATCCCGTCGTGACCTTCGATTATCGAAAGTTTTTCGACCCGGACCCATTGACGCGACATGCGCTGCCTGCCTAACGTCCCGGCAACCCAGTTGAAACCTTTCACGGCGCCGTGAGGGCCGTCCCGCCCGGCGTCGTCGAGGAGCCCCCATGACCCACCCGTCCGACACGGGTACGGCCCCGGTTCTGGCGCTCAGGGACGTCTCCAAGTCCTTCGGCGCGGTCCGCGCGCTGCGGGACGTCTCCCTGGAGCTCTTCCCCGGTGAGGTGCACGCCCTCGCCGGTGAGAACGGCGCCGGCAAGTCGACCCTCATCAAGACGCTCGCCGGAGTCCACCGGCCGGACGCCGGCCAGGTGCTGCTCGACGGCGCGCCGGTCGTCTTCCACGGCCCCGGCGACGCCCGCGCCGCCGGCATCGCCGTGATCTACCAGGAGCCGACCCTCTTCCCCGACCTCTCGATCGCCGAGAACATCTTCATGGGCCGCCGGCCCCGGCGTGCCCTCGGCCGCATCGACCACCGGGCGACCCGCGACGCCACGGCCGCGCTCATGCGGCGCCTCGGCGTGGCACTCGACCCCGACCGCCCGGCGCGCGGCCTGTCCATCGCGGACCAGCAGATCGTCGAGATCGCCAAGGCCCTCTCCTTCGACGCCCGGGTCCTGATCATGGACGAGCCGACCGCCGCCCTCACCGGCAGCGAGGTGGCCCGGCTCTTCGGCGTCGTGCGCGCCCTGCGCGAGCAGGGCGCCGCCGTGCTCTTCATCTCGCACCGCCTGGAGGAGATCTTCCGGATCTGCACGCGCGTCACCACCCTCCGCGACGGCGGCCGGATCGCCAGCGAGCCGCTGGCCGGCATGACCGAGGACGACCTGGTCCGCCGCATGGTCGGCCGCGACCTCGACGAGCTGTACCCCAAGCAGGAGGTCAGCCCCGGCGAGGTCGCCCTCAGCGTGCGCCGGCTGACCCGGGAGGGCGTCTTCACCGACGTCTCCTTCGAGGTGCGGCGCGGGGAGATCGTGGGCCTGGCCGGACTGGTCGGCGCCGGCCGCACCGAGGTCGCCCGCGCGATCTTCGGCGTGGACCGCTGGGACGCCGGCGAGGTCACCGTCGACGGCAAGCCCCTGGTCAACGGCGCCCCGTCCACCGCGATGGCCGCGGGCCTCGCCCTGGTCCCCGAGGACCGGCGCGCCCAGGGCCTGGTGATGGACATGTCCATCGAGCGCAACATCGGCCTCACCGGACTGCGCAAGACCGTCAGGGCCGGACTGATGGACCGGGGCGCCGAGCGCAGCCGCTCCCTCGACTGGGCCGTCAGGCTCCAGGTCAAGTACGCCCGCATCGCCGACGCCGTCTCCACCCTCTCCGGAGGCAACCAGCAGAAGGTCGTCCTCGCCAAGTGGCTGGCCACCGGCCCCAAGGTACTGATCATCGACGAGCCGACCCGCGGCATCGACGTCGGCACCAAGGCCGAGGTGCACCGGCTGCTGAGCGAACTGGCCGCCGACGGCGTGGCCGTCCTGATGATCTCGTCCGACCTGCCCGAGGTCCTCGGCATGGCCGACCGCGTCCTGGTGATGCACGAGGGCCGGCTGACCGCGGAGATCGACCGCACCGACGCCACCGAGGAGACCGTGATGGCCGCAGCCACGGGGAGGGCCGCCGCATGACCGACGCTCCCACGCCCCCGTACGTCACCGGGAGGGCCGCCGCATGACGGTCACCGCACCCGACCAGGCCCCCGTCACCGACGTGCCGAAGGCCGGCGCCACCCGGCTCGTCGACCGCGTCTTCAAGATGCGCGAACTGGCCATCCTGCTGGTCTTCCTGGTGATGATCGCCGTCACCCAGGCCGGCAACAGCGCGTTCCTGTCCGAGCAGGGCATCAAGGACCTGCTGCTCAACGCGACCATCCTGGTCCTGGTCGCCACCGGCCAGTCCCTGGTCGTCATCACCCGCAACGTCGACCTGTCCGTCGGCTCCACCCTCGGCATCAGCGCCTTCGCCGCCGGCACCTACCTCCAGGGCGGCGGCGACTCCGCCGTGGCCGTGCTCCTCGCCGTCCTGATGGGCGTCGGCTTCGGCCTGCTCAACGGCCTGCTGGTCAGCCTCGGCCAGGTGCCCGCCCTGGTCGTCACCCTCGGCACCCTGTACATCATCCGCGGCATCGACTCGATCTGGGTCGGTTCCCGCCAGATCACCGCGGCCGACCTGCCCGGCGGCTACGTCGACTTCGGCTCCGGCGGGATCTCCGCCGTGCCGTATCTGGCCCTGATCGCCCTCGCGGTGCTCGTGACCACCGCGTACTACCTCAAGCACTTCGGCAGCGGGCGCGAGCTGTACGCCCTCGGCTCCAACCCGGAGGCGGCCCGGCTCGCCGGCATCCCGGTCCGCAAGCGCATCCTCACCGCGTACACCTTCTGCGGCGCCCTCGCCGGGCTCGCCGGCGCCCTCTACCTGGCCCGGTTCGGCAACGTCGACTCCGGCACCGGCAACGGCTACGAACTGACCGTCGTCAGCGCGGTCGTGGTCGGCGGCGTCGTCTTCACCGGCGGCTCCGGCAGCGTCTACGGCGCCGCGCTCGGCGCGCTCCTGCTCACCTCGATCAACAGCGTGCTGCCCGCCCTCGGGGTCAGCTCCGTGTGGGTGCTGGCCATCAACGGCATCCTGCTCATCCTCGCCATCGCCGTCGACCGGATCGTCGCGCTCCGGGTGGCCGACGCCCTGAAGAAGAGGAACGCCCGCCATGGCTGACCGCTCCCTGATGCGCGCCGTCCGCCGGTCCGCCTCGCCGAGGTGGGACGGGGCCGTGGGCGCGCTCCTCCTCGTCGTCCTGCTGCTCTCCTTCGGCTTCGTCGACGGTTTCGGCAACGCCCTCAACCTGTCCTTCCTCATCGGCAACACCCTGCCCATCGCGCTCATCGCCCTGCCGATGACCCTGCTGGTCGTCTCCGGCGAGATCGATCTGTCGGTCGCCTCCACCGCCGGCCTGTCCGGCGCGGTGATGGGCGCCCTGTGGAACCAGGGCATGGCGATCGAGACGATCATCCCGATCTGTCTGCTGCTCGGCGTGGTGTGCGGCCTGGTCAACGGGCTGCTCGTCACCCGGCTCGGCCTGCCCTCCCTCGCCGTCACCATCGGCACCCTGGCGGCCTACCGGGGCATCGCGCAGATCGTGCTCGGCTCCGACGCGGTGACCGACTTCCCCTCCGCGTACCTGGACTTCGCGGCCGGACGCATCGACGGCACCTTCGTCCCGTACGCCTTCCTGCCGTTCCTCGTGCTGCTCGTCGTCGCCGTGGTCGCGCTGCACGCCATGCCGTTCGGCCGGTCGCTGTTCGCCATCGGCGCCGGCGAGGAGGCGGCCCGGTTCGCCGGTATCCGGGTCAAGCGGCAGAAGCTGATCCTGTTCACCCTCACCGGACTGATGTCCGCCCTCACCGGCGTCTTCTGGGCCCTGCACTACGCCAGCGCCCGCTACGACAACGCCACCGGCCTGGAACTCTCCGTCGTCGCCGCCGTGCTGCTGGGCGGCATCGACTTCGACGGCGGCAAGGGCACGCTCGGCGGCGCGATCGCCGGGGTGTTCCTGCTCGGGACCCTCCAGAACGTGATGAGCCTGAAGGACGTCTCCGCCCAGTCGCAGATCGTCGTCACCGGCGTCCTGCTCGTGCTCTCCGTGCTCGGCCCCCGCCTCGCACGGCAGCTCTCCCTCGCGCGGGCCGGACGCAGGGCGGCCTCGGCGCCCCCGCCCGGGACACCCGCGCCCACCCCGTGACCGGCACCGCCCACCCTCGTAAGGAACCCGCCATGCGCAAGCAGTCCCTGAGCCGCACCTGCGCGGCCCTCGCCGCCGTCACCTCCCTCGCCCTGGCCGCCACCGCCTGCGGCGGCACCACCAAGGAGGACGTCGCGAACGAGGACGCGGCCGCCGCCACCGCCGGCAAGGCCGACCCGGACGCCCCCACCAAGAAGGGCCTGACCGTCGGCTTCCTGCCCAAGCAGGTCAACAACCCGTACTTCACCGTCGCCGACAAGGGCGGCGAGAAGGCCCTGAAGGAACTCGGCTCCGACTACAAGGAGGTCGGCCCCTCCAGCGGCACCGACACCGCCGGCCAGGTCTCCTACGTCAACACGCTCACCCAGCAGCAGGTCGACGCCATGGCCGTCTCCGCACAGGACCCGGGCGCGCTGTGCACCGCGCTCAAGCAGGCCATGAAGAACGGCGTCAAGGTCGTCACCTACGACTCCGACACCAACCCCGAGTGCCGCAACGCCTTCGTCTCCCAGGCGTCCGCCGACGCCCTCGGCCGCACCCAGGTGCGCCTGCTCGCCGAGCAGATCGGAAACAAGGGCGAGATCGCGATCCTCTCCGCCGCGCAGACCGCGACGAACCAGAACGCCTGGATCGAGATCATGAAGGACGAGCTGAAGGACCCGAAGTACAAGGACATCGAGCTGGTCGAGGTCGCCTACGGGGACGACGACGCCCAGAAGTCCTTCCAGCAGACCCAGGGCCTGCTCCAGGAGCACCCCGGCCTGAAGGGGATCATCTCCCCGACCACCGTCGGCATCAAGGCCGCCGCCCAGTACCTGTCGGGCTCCAAGTACAAGGGCAAGGTCAAGCTGACCGGCCTCGGCACCCCCAACGACATGCGCAAGTACGTCAAGAACGGCACCGTCGAGGCGTTCGAGCTCTGGGACCCGGCCAAGCTCGGCGAACTCGCCGCACGCACCGCCGTCGCCCTGGCCTCCGGACAGATCACCGGCAAGGAGGGCGAGACCTTCGAGGCCGGCGCCATGGGCGAGTACACGATCGGCGAGGACGGCGTGATCGACCTCGGCGAGCCGACCGTCTTCGACGCCGAGAACATCGACCGGTACGACTTCTGACGCCCGCGCCCGCGTCCCCGCCCACGCCCGGCACACACGTTCCCCCAGGAAGGCGGTACTCCGTGCAACGCGTCTGTTTCCTGCTCAAGGTCCGACCGGACCGGATCGCGGAGTACCGCGAACGCCACGCGGCCGTGTGGCCGGAGATGTGCGAGGCCCTGACGGCCACCGGCTGGCACAACTACTCGCTCTTCCTGCGCGACGACGGCCTGCTCGTCGGCTATCTGGAGACCGAGGACTTCGCCGCCGCCCGGGCGGGCATGGAGGCGACCGAGGTCAACGCCCGCTGGCAGGCCGAGATGGGCCCCCTCTTCGAGTCCCTCGACGGCGACCGCCCCGACGAGGCGATGAAACCGCTCACCGAGGTGTTCCACCTCGCCTGACACCCCTCCCGGGACGGCAGCCGCCCCCTCGGCACGGCGGCGGGCACGGCGGCGGTCTTCCCGGGACGGCGCGGGTAATGTGAAGGTCATCCGGCCGCCCGCGTCCCTGGGTGCGTTCCCCCCCGCCCGACCCTGGAGGTCCCTGCCCGATGGCCCATTCCGTGGGTATCAAGGACGTCGCCCGCGCCGCCGGAGTATCCGTGGGCACGGTCTCCAACGTCATCAACCGCCCCGACACCGTCGCGACCGAGACCCGGGCGCGCGTGCTGTCGGCGATCGACCGGCTCGGCTATGTGCGCAGCGAGTCCGCGCGTCAGCTGCGCGCGGGCCGCAGCCGGATCATGGGGCTGCTCGTCCTCGACATGGGCAACCCCTTCTTCGTCGACGTCGCGCGCGGCGCCGAGCGGGCCGCGCGCGAGGCCGGGCTCGGCGTGATGGTCTGCAACAGCGCCCAGAGCCCCGGGGAGGAGGCCGAGTACCTCTCGCTCTTCGCCGAGCAGCGGGTGCGGGGCGTCCTGCTGACCCCCGCCGACGCCACGGGCCGCAACATCGAGGGGTTCCGGCGCCACAACATCCCCTTCGTACTGGTCGACCGGGTCGCCGAGGGCACCACCGAGTGCTCGGTCTCGGTGGACGACGTGGCGGGCGGGGCACTCGCGGTACGTCATCTGGTGGACGCCGGGCACCGCTCCCTCGCGTACGTCAGCGGACCGCCCGGCCTCCATCAGGTCCGCGACCGCCGCACCGGCGCCCTGGCCGCCCTCGCCGAGGCCGGCCTCGGTCCCGACGCCCTGCGCGAACTGCCCACCGAGCGGCTCGACGTCGCCGCCGGCCGGGACGCCGGGGCCCGCCTGCTCGGCCTCGCAGACCGGCCCACCGCCGTCTTCTGCGCCAACGACCTGCTCGCCCTCGGCGTCCTCCAGGCCCTGTACGCCGCCGGTGTCAGCGTCCCGGACGACCTCGCGATCGTCGGCTACGACGACATCGAGTTCGCCGCCGCCGCCGCAGTCCCGCTCACCTCCGTGCGCCAGCCCGCCGTGACCATGGGCGCCATGGCCGCCGAACTGCTGCTGGAGGAGACCGAGCCGGCGGCCCCCGACCGGCCCCACGCCCACCGCCGGGTGGTGCTCCAGCCCGAGCTGGTGGTGCGGCGCTCCAGCCTTGCCGCCCGCTGACCCGTCGTTCAGCACGAATTCCGGTCCCGGGGGCCCGCTCCCGCAAGGCCGTGTGCTGAACTGGGTCCCGGCCGAAAGATCCGCCCGTGCGGTCCGACCGTACGATCCGTCCGTCCCGGGAGCCCCGTTGAGCGTCCGTTACCGCCAGCCCGGCGTCGTCCTCACCGATCGCCGTTTCACCGTGCCCCTCGACCACGCCGCCCCCGACGGCGAGACCATCGAGCTGTACGCCCGCGAGGTCGTCGCGAGCGACCGGGCGGACCGGGACGACCTGCCGTGGCTGGTCTACCTCCAGGGCGGCCCCGGCTTCGGGGCGAACCGTTTCATCGGCCGTCCCGCCTGGCTCGGCCGCGCCCTGAAGGAGTACCGGGTCCTCCTGCTCGACCAGCGCGGCACCGGTGCCTCCACACCCGCCAACCGCCAGACCCTCCCGCTGCGCGGCGGCCCCGCCGAGCAGGCCGACTACCTGACCCACTTCCGCGCCGACGCGATTGTCCGCGACTGCGAGACCATCCGCCCGGAGGTCACCGGCGGCGCCCCCTGGACGGTGCTCGGCCAGAGCTTCGGCGGCTTCTGCACCGTCGCCTACCTCTCGATGGCACCCGAGGGCCTGAGCACCGCGCTGATCACCGGCGGGCTGCCCTCCCTGGACGCCCACGCCGACGACGTGTACCGGGCCGCCTACCCGCGCATCGAGCGCAAGGTCGCCGCGCACTACGCCCGCTACCCGCAGGACGTCGAGCGCGCCCGCCGCATCGCCGACCACCTGCTCACCCACGACGTCGTCCTGCCGAACGGCTACCGGCTCACCGTCGAGGCGTTCCAGTCCCTCGGCATCCTGCTCGGCGGCAGCGAGGGCAGCCACCGCCTGCACTTCCTGCTGGAGGACGCCTTCGTCCGCACCCCGGATGGACCCGAGCTGTCCGACGCGTTCCAGGAGGAGGCGCAGTCCCTGCTCTCCTACGCGGGCCACCCGCTGTACGCCCTCGTCCACGAGGCCATCTACGGCCAGGACGCGCGCCCCACCGACTGGTCGGCCGAGCGGGTCCGCGCCGAGTTCCCGCAGTTCGACGCGGCCAAGGCCCTCGCGGGCGACGGGCCGCTGCTGTTCACCGGGGAGTCGGTCCACCCCTGGATGTTCGAGTGCGACCCGGCGCTGCGCCCGCTGCGCGAGACGGCCGAACTGCTCGCCGCCCGCACCGACTGGACCCCGCTCTACGATCCCGCCCGCCTCGCCGCCAACGAGGTGCCGGCCGCCGCGGCCGTCTACCACGACGACATGTACGTCGACACCGCCCACGCCCTGACCACCGCCCGCGCCGTCCGCGGCCTGCGCACCTGGGTCACCGACGAGTTCGAGCACGACGGCGTCCGGGCCGGCGGCCCCCGCGTCCTGGACCGGCTGCTGGCGCTCGCCCGCGACGAGGTCTGAGCGGCCGCGCCCCGATTGCCGGTGGGACGGCGGTGGCCCGGGTTACTGTGCGGGCATGACGGAGCCGACGATCACGCAACTGGAGCCCATGCCCGGCGACTGGCGGCGCGCCCTGGCCGTCGTCGCCCACCCGGACGACCTGGAGTACGGCTGCTCGGCGGCGATCGCCGCCTGGACCGACGAGGGCCGGGAGGTCTCCTACGTCCTCGCCTCCCGGGGCGAGGCGGGGATCGACACCCTGGCGCCCGCCGAGTGCGGCCCGCTGCGGGAGCGCGAGCAGCGGGCGAGCGCGGCCGTCGTCGGGGTCAGCGAGGTGGAGTTCCTCGACCACCGCGACGGCGTCATCGAGTACGGCACCGCGCTGCGCCGGGACATCGCCGCCGCGATCCGCCGGCACCGGCCCGAACTGGTCGTCACCCTCAACCACCGGGACACCTGGGGCGGCGTCGCCTGGAACACCCCGGACCACGTCGCCGTCGGGCGGGCCACGCTCGACGCGGCGGGCGACGCCGGCAACCGGTGGATCTTCCCGGAGCTGACCGAGCAGGGGCTGGAGCCCTGGGACGGCGTGCGCTGGGTGGCGGTCGCCGGTTCCTCCTCGCCCACGCACGCCGTGGACGCGACGCCGGGACTGGAGCGGGCGGTGCGCTCCCTGCTCGAACACCGCACCTACATCGAGGCGCTGACCGACGAGGACCCGGAGACGTACGTGCGCGGGTTCCTCGTCGGGTTCGCCGAGTCGGCGGGGGAGCGGTTCGGCGGGAAGCCGGCGGTCACCTTCGAGGTCTTCCCGCGGTAGCCGGGGCCGCCCGAGCCGTGGCCGGTCGGCGGTCCGTATGCTCGACGTCATGCGAGAACACACGGCCGACCTGGCGGAACTGCGCGGCGACTGCGAACGGTGCTTCGGTCTGTGCTGTGTGGCCCTGCCGTTCGCCCGGTCCGCGGACTTCGCCGTGGACAAGGAGGCCGGACGCCCCTGCTCCAACCTCCGGGACGACCACCGCTGCGCCATCCACGCCCGGCTGAGCCGCTCCGGCTTCACCGGCTGCACGGTCTACGACTGCTTCGGCGCCGGGCAGCGGGTCTCGCAGGTCACCTTCGGCGGGCGGGACTGGCGCGGGGCACCGGCGGACCACGCCCGCCGCATGTTCGACGTGTTCCCGGTCGTCCGCCAGTTGCACGAACTGCTCCGGTACCTCACCGAGGCGCTGACGCTGCCCGCCGCCCGCCCGGTCCACGCCGACCTGGGCCGGGCCCTGGCCGAGACCGAGCGGCTCACCGGGGGGACGCCCGAGGAACTGGCCGCCCTGGACGTCGCCGCGCACCGGCAGCGGGTCAACGTCCTTCTGCTGCGCGCCAGCCAACTGGCGCGGGCCGGCACGCGCGGCCGGAAGAAGAACCGCCGGGGCGCCGACCTGATGGGCGCCCGCCTCAAGGGCGCCGACCTCAGCGGCGCGGACCTGCGCGGCGCGTACCTCATCGCCGCCGACCTCACCGGCGCCGACCTGCGGGGCGCTGACCTGATCGGCGCGGACCTGCGCGGTGCCGACCTGACCGACGCCGACCTCACGGGCGCCCTCTTCCTGACCCAGCCGCAGGTCACGGCGGCCCGGGGGAGCGCCGGCACCAGGCTGCCGGACTCAGTCGGCCGCCCCGCGCACTGGACAGCGGGAGGCTGACGCGGCGTCCTCGGCGTCCGACGCGGCGTCCTCGGCGCCGGGCGCGCCGTCCGGGGCCGACGCGGTGCGGCCGGGCGCGGGCCGCCGCTCGAGACGCAGCCGCAGTCCCTCCGGCATCAGCGTCAGCCGCTCGGTCACCCGCAGCCGGTAGCCCGGCTCCGGCCGCAACTCGTAGCGGCGCAGCAGCAGTCCCAGGACCAGGGTCGCCTCGTGCAGCGCGAACTGGCGCCCGATGCAGGCCCGCGCCCCCGTCCCGAACGGCTTGAAGGTGTGCGGCGCGCGCGCCCGTACGGCCTTGGCGTCGAAGCGGTCCGGGTCGAACCGCTCGGCGTCCGGCCCCCACACTGCCGGGTCGCGGTGCAGCATCCCGGTCAGCACCAGGGCCCAGGCACCGCGCCGCATCGGATGCGTGCCGTCCAGCACCGTGTCCCGGCGGGCCTCGCGCGCGAAGGCGGGCGCCGTCGGCCACAGCCGCAGGGCCTCGTCCAGCACCCGGCGCACATAGCGCAGTTTGGCCACCTGCTCGTAGCCGGGAGCCTCGGTGCCGCCCCAGACCCGGTCCACCTCGGCGCGGGCGCGGGCCGCCACCTCCGGGTGCCGGGCGAGGTAGTGCAGGGCGAAGGAGAGCGCCCCGGAGGTGGTCTCGTGGCCGGCCACCAGGAAGGTGATGACCTGGCGCCGGACGTTCTGTGCCGACAGCCGCTCACCGGTCTCCGGATGGGCCGTCTCCAGCATCCGGTCGAGCAGGTCGCCCGTTCCGCTCCCGCCGGCGGTCCGGCGCGCCCGTATCAGGTCGTCGACCGTGCGGTTGAGGTACGCGATGTCGGCGGTGTTGCGGCGGCTCGCGCCGCGCAGCAGCCACGGGGCGAGCGGCGCGGGCACCGTGTTCAGACGCTGGGCGTAGCCGAGGGTGCCGACCATCGCGGTCACGAAGGGGTGCGGGCGGGAGCGTTCGAAGGAACCGAAGTCGTGTCCGAAGCCGGTGCGCGAGATGGTCTCCAGGGTCAGCTTGGTCATGTCCCCGGGCACGTCCACCGGCCGGCCCTGCGCCACGGCCCGGTCCCAGTGGCCGGTGAGGCGCGCGGCCACGTCCAGCATCATCACGTGGTAGCCCGCCATGGCCTCCCGGCTGAACCCGGGCGCCAGCACGTCGTGCGCGAGCTGCCAGTTGGACTCGTGGTTGTACGCCGTGAACAGCCCGTCCCCGGCGACCGGCCGCAGGTTGGCCACGCCCAGGCCCACGTGCTTGGCGAAGCGCGTCTCGTCCGCGAGGTCGGCGGCGAGGGAGGCGCCCCACACGAACACGAACTCCTTGCCGAAGGCCCGCCGCCGGAAGATCGGGCCCAGCCGCCGGGCGTACCGCAGCGAGTCCTGCATCGGGGTGCTGCGGCTCGCCCCGATCACATCCCCGAGCAGCGGGAGCCGGTAGGGCGGGCGGGGGATGCGGTGCAGCTCCGGCCAGCCCAGCTCGGCGCTGCGGAAACCCTTCGGAAGTCCGTCCGGTGCCAGTCGTTCGGTCGTCTCCGCCATGACGCGATCTCCCTTGACGCAGCGGCGTGTTGCACGTGCCGGGCAAGCGTGTTGTACATGGATTCAATAACGCGCCCACAGTCTCGTCCCGTTGTTGAACCGACGTCAAGTAAGGTGCGGGCATGGCCGCGAACCAGGGCGAGCGCACCCGCCGCAGGCTCAGTACCGAGGAGCGCCGGGAGCAGCTGCTCTCGGTGGGCGCGCGACTGTTCTCGGAGAGCCCCTACGACGACGTGTGGATCGAGCGGGTCGCCGAGATCGCCGGGGTCTCCCGCGGGCTGCTGTACCACTACTTCCCGAACAAGCGGGACTTCTTCGCGGCGGTCGTCGAGCGCGAGAGTGAGCGGATGCTGCGGATGACGGCGGCCGTGCCGGGGGTGCCGGTGCGCGAACAGCTCGCGGCGGGCCTCGGCGCGTACCTGGAGTACGTCCGGGCCCACGCCCACGGCTACCGCGCCTTCCACCGCGCCGACGCGACCGGGGACCAGGCGGTGCGCCGCGTCTACCGCAAGGCGCTCGCCGCCCAGGAGCGGCAGATCCTCGCGGCGCTGGCCGCCGACCCGGAGTTCGGTCCGTCCTTCGGGGAGCGCACCGAGGTGCGGCTGGCGGTGCGCGGCTGGCTGGCGTTCACCACCGCGGTCTGCCTGGAGTGGCTGCGGAACCCGGAGCCGAGCCCGGAGCAGGTGCGTGACCTGTGCGCACGGGCCCTGCTCGGCGCCATCGCGTCGTGAGCGCCCCCGTCGCGCTCCGGACGCGCCGTCAGATCGTCTGAACGCGCCGCCCGCCGCGCTGAAGAGGGCCGGCGGAGATCCCGGCCGTGGTTGGCGCACGCCTCGATCTCGGATAGGTTAGGTGAGCCTTACCTAATGAGCTTGCCCATGGGCCTGCCAAAGAGCCTGCCAATGAACTGACGACGGAGGTTGGGGATGGGTGACAGCCACACCTGGACAGCCGCGCCTGCCGCTGCGGAACGGGCCCGCTCCGTGCTCGCCGCCGCCTGGTCCTGCGCGGTGACCGCGGACGGGGGACGCGAGGAGCTCGTCGGCGCGCACAGCGTCGCCGACGACGGCCGGGTGCTGCTGCGCGTGCCCGAGGACAGCGCGCTGCTCGCGGCGGCGATCTGCGCGCCCCGCGGCGAGCCGTCCGCCGTACTGGAGTTCGCCGACGTGGCGCCCGTCCCGGTCCGGGGCAGGATCAGGGCCCGGCTCTGGCTCGCGGGCTGGTTCGCCCCGGAGGACGGCCACTTGGCCTTCACCCCCACGCGCGTGGTGCTGCGGCAGTCCTCGGGTGCCGTGGTCGTCGACCTCGACGAGTTCGCCACCGCCGCGCCCGACCCGCTGGCCCTGGCCGAGGCCCGGCTGCTGACCCACCTCGCCGACTGCCACGGCGACGCGGTCGAGCGGCTGACCCGGCTCGTGGACGCCGACAGCCTGCACGGCGCGGTCCGGGTGCGGCCCCTCGCCGTCGACCGGCACGGGCTCACGCTGCGCATCGAGCGCGCCCGCGCCCACGGTGACGTACGCCTGCCCTTCCACGCGCCCGCCGACGACATCGCCCGGCTCACGGAGCGGATGCACGTGCTGCTGGCGCAGGCGAGCGCCGCGTCCTGCCCCCGGGCCCTGCAGCGGCAGCGCACCGACGGCGAGGGGTGAGGACGGGCGGCGGTCCGCCGCCCGCGCGGGGTGCCGGCGGTACCCGTGCGAGGTGCCGGCGGTACCGGCGCGGGGTGCCCGTCGTACCCGAGCGGGCGTCCTCATGAGGAGCGCCGCGCGGCACCGCCCCGCTTCCGCCTGCGCGGCCGGGCCCGCAGGCGAGCCCGCAGCCGGTCGCGCAAACGGGTCAGCCGGGGCATGCGTTCGCGCTGCTCGCGAGTGTGCCGGTCCAGCTCCTCCAGCAGCCGACGCGAACGGTGCTCGGTGTCCATCTCGTCGATGATGCGGTTGACCTCGGTCAGCACCGCGCCCTGCAACTGCCACTGCCGCGGGTCGCGCTGCACCTGAGCGAGCAGGAGCCCGGCGAGTCTGTCCCGGGTGACCGCGGCCTGGCGCAGCTGGGCGGAGAGGCGCTCCTCCGCGGACTCGGCGTCGTCGCTCACGCTGGTGGTGACCAGGACCGCGAAGCTGACCACGGCGTCGGCGATCTCCGCCAGGAGCTGTTCGACGGCGGCGCCGGTCTCGGGCGGGAAGAGGGGGTCCGGTTCGCGTTCCTTCGCGAGGTCGGTGAAGGTGCGGGCCAGTACCCGCATCACCACCGTGCAGATCTCCAGTGTGTCCAGACCCGAGCGCAGCACCACCCGGTGCAGCAGTCCCTCGCGCACCCGGGGGTTGAGCCGCAGGCTGTCCTCGGCCTGCCGCAGGTCCTCGTCCACCTCGCCGATGTCGTGGTCGAGGCGGCGGGCCTCGTGCAGCCGGGCCGCCGCCTCGTGGAACGCCGTGTGTCCCGCGGCCTCCTCGCCCATCCTCAGCATCAGCTGCCGCACCCGCCGGGCCAGCCCCTCGATCGACTCGCCCGCCTGCTCCACCCACACCGGGGGCGCGAGCACCAGGTTGAAGGCCAGTCCGACGATCGCGCCGATCAGCGTCTCCACCACCCGCGCCCACGCCAGGGTCCCGTGCGAGGTCACGCCGAGCACCAGCATCGCGCTGATCGCCACCTCGGCCACGAACTCGTGCGCCCGCACCAGATGGCCGACGCCGAGCGCCGCCACGATCACCAGGGCCAGACTCCACCAGCTCAGTCCGACCAGTTGGCTGAAGAGGATGGCGACCAGGACGCCGGCCACCACGGCGTTCACCCGGCGGAAGCTCATCTTGAGAGTGGCGTACAGGGTGACCTGGACGACCAGCAGCGCGGTGAGGGGCGCGGTGAGCGGCGCCGCCGACTTGTCGGGGGTCAGCCGCACCGCGATCACATAGGCGATCGACGCCGCGGCGGCCGAGCGCAGCGCCTGCACGACCATCGGGTCCCTGAGCCACTTCACCCGCCGCAGGGCCGACGCGGCCCTCTCACGTACCTCGCGCATCCTCGGGCTGTTCCCTTCCCCAGGCGCCTCGAACGTATCCGGACAGGACGGTAACCGGACGAAGGGGGGCGGGAACGGTCATACGCGCCGTGCGCCGCGGCGCGTCCGGGATCTTCAGGCGTTCACCTTGGCGAGGAAGGCCGACAGGTTGCCCATGGTCCGGGCGATCTGCTCCTCCAGGGACAGGCTCTCCTCGAAGCGGGCACCGCCCTCCGGCACCTTCTTGCCCCGCAGGTACAGCGAACAGGCCAGGTCGGTGCACATGTACAGGCCGACCGAGTTGCCCTCGCGGCCCGCCGGGCCCGCCTTGCGGGCGGTCATCAGCGACACACCGCCCCGCGGATGGGTCGTCAGGCACAGGGCGCACAGACTGCGCTGGAGGAAGCCGGACCGGCCCGGCTGGAACCGCAGGGCCACGCCGGTCAGCCGCCCGTCGTCCTCTTCGCGGACCAGATAGCTGCGGTCGGGCGCGCCCGGATCGCGCCAGCCGAGGAAGTCGAGATCGTCCCAGGGGCGCTCGCCGAGGTCGCGGGGGACGGCCAGACGCTTGGCCTCGCCCTTGGAGCAGTTGACGAAGGAGTTGCGGATGTCCTGCTCGGTGAGGGCTCTCATGGGATCTCCCAGGGTTCGGTGACGGAAGCAACCTAGGGCCTCTAGGTTTCCACCTAGCGTAGATAGCCACGGGGGAGGGGTGCCAACGAATTTGCCGCGCGCCCGCCGTCCACCGCCGTCCGGGGTCGCCGCCGCAGTCGACCGGAGGCCGCGCGGACGTTTCGCGGGCGGGCGGAGAGGTACCCGCTGCCGCCCGGACGACCCGCAGCGAAGCAGAGAGGCAGTGCGCCGTGACCGATCACCGACTCGAAGGACCGGGGGAGAACGGCGACCCCGTCCCCCGGGACATGCCGGACCAGCAGGCGGGCGCCGGTGACGACCCCTGGGAGGCCGCCGCCCCCACGCGGGAGCAACTGGAGCAGGGCCAGCGCACCGAGGCCGACGAGCACGCCGACGCCGCCGACGACGAGGACGGGACCGGCGGCACCGACGTGCCCGACACGGACGAGGCGGGGACCGGCCGTCAGGGGCACCCGCACTCGGGGGCCGTCCACCCGGAGCACCCGGTGCCAGACGAGTCCTCCGGCTGAGGGTGACCCGGGACACCCGCACACACACGGGCCGTCCGGACCCCCGACCGGCGGCGTATCGGCTCGCGGCTCACCCGTGGTGGTCCCGCCGTGTCCGGCCGTGCGGTCCCCTGCCGGTCCTGTCGGCCGTTGTGGCCGCCGTCCGTCGGGGAACCGCCCGGGAGACGCGGCCGGCCGGCGCCGCGCCTCCCGGGCCGGTCAGCCCACCTTGCGTCCGCGCAGTGGCTCCGTGGCGGCTCCCGCGCCCTCCCGGAAGCCCCGCAGGAACTCCTCCAGCACCTCGGTGGCCGTGTGCACCGGCCGCCAGCCCAGCTCCGCCCGCGCCCGTGTGCAGTCCATCAGCGGCAACCGCAGCACCGCGTCGAACAGGTGCGGGGAGGCCGGCAGCAGATGCAGCCCCCACGCCGCGGCGATGGCGGAGCGGGCCGCGCTGCGGGGCAGCCGCACCGGCCGTGCGCCCATCAGCTGGCCCAGCAGTTCCGCGTCGACCGGCGGCTCGGCGGCGAGGTTGTACGGTCCCCGGGCGTCCTCGTCACGCACCGCCAGCCGGTACGCGTTCGCCGCGTCGTCGGTGTGCAGCGCCTGTACGCGGAGCCCGGGCACGTCGGGCAGGAAGGGCAGCAGCTCCGGACGGGCGAACGGGCCGGGGAGGTACTTGCCGCCGAAGATCCGGCGCTGTTCACTGGCCGACTCCCGCTTGAAGAGGAAGGCCGGCCGCATCCGGACCACCCGTGTCCCCGGGTGGTCGCGTTCGAAGGTGTCCAGGACCCGTTCCAGGTACGCCTTCTCCCGGCAGTACGCCGCGTCGGGCCAGCCGTGGGTCGGCCACGACTCGTCCACCGCGCGGTCCTTGGGGCCCGGCGAGTAGGCACCCACCGACGAGGCGTGCACCAGCGCCGGCACGCCGGCCGCGGCCACGGCCTCGAAGACCCGCAGCGAGCCCAGCACGTTGGTGCGCCACGTCGTCGCCGGGTCGTGTGTCGGCTGGAAGGCCCAGGCCAGGTGCACCACCGCGTCGGCGCCCGCGAGGTGTCCGGTCAGATCGGCCCGGTCCGAGGCCAGGTCCACCGCGGCCCATTCCGTCTTCTCGGGTGACCACCGGGGAGTCCGCCGGGCCAGTCCCAACACGGAGGCGACCTCCGGGTCCTGCGAGAGAAGCCGCACCACGCTGGTGCCCACGTTGCCGGTGGCCCCCGTGACCACGACCCTGATGCCCGTTCCACTGCTCACCTTGCGCTCCTCTCGGTGACTCGCCCGTACGGCCGTCACCGGGTACCCGCCCCTGCGGCCGGACACGCCGAAGGACCGGCACGAGGAACTGGGAGGGGAGGGGCCGGACAAGGAGGAGCCGGGAGGGGAGGGGCCGGACAAGGAGAAGCCCCGACCGCGACGGGGGAATCACGGTCGGGGCGGTACGAGGTGGGTACGGATGGCGGTCGCCTCTCGGCGAAAGGCTCCACAGGGCTTCAGCCGAACGATCTTCCCTGTGGGCGAAAGGTGAGGCCCGGGGACACTGTCCCATCCGTACCCACGCTCTCTTCAACGGGGAAGGGCCCGCCGGTGTTCCACCGTCTGTCGGTATTTGAGGTGATGTGTGTCACTGGGGGCGGGGTGTGGGAACGATCTCGGCCCACAGGTTCTCGGCCTGCAGCAGCAGCGTGCCCAGCACCGCCGTCCGCGCCGCGTCCTGCCCGGCGTGCTCCTGGAGCCCCTGCTGGAGCCGCCGGTGCAGCTCCTCCATCGTCTCCTCCGTCTCCTCGCGGGGGCGCGGATCGGCGTCCTCGCCCAGCATCCGGTCGGCCTCCGCGTGACAGGAGTCGCCGATCAGCCGCAGCAGGCGCGCGTACAGGTCCAGCGCCGGGCCCTCGGGCGGGGCCGGGGTCCGGTTCTCGTCGGCGGCCACCGCCAGCGTCCGGGTCAGCGCCGTGATGTGCCCGGTGACCCTGCTCCAGCGCTGGTCCTCGTCCTCGGGCGGCACGGCGGCGGTGGGCGCGCGGCGCAGCGCGCGCAGCGGACCCGAGGTCAGGCGCAGGCTCTCCCGGCTCCAGGACCGGGCCGACTCGAGCGCCCGCAGGCGCCGCTGCAGCCGCGCGGCGTCGTCCGACCAGCCGGCCGCGGTCTGCGCGTCCCACTCGGACGCGCGCAGGTCGTCCGCCACCGAGCGCAGGACGTCGCCCGCCTCCCGGGCCAGCCCGGCGAGGTTCTCCGGTACGTCGCGCAGGTGGATCGGCGGCAGCACGAAGGCGTTGACCGCGACGCCGATCACCGCGCCGAGCGCCGCCTGGCCCACCCGGTGCCCGACCGCCGACGCGGAGACGGCCGTGCCGGAGGCCAGCACGAAGACCGCGGTGGTGGCCGTGTAGATGCCCTGCCCGCCGAAGCGGGACCAGTTCGAGATCAGCATCAGCACCGGCAGGGACAGCGCCAGCGCCCCCGTGTTGTCGTCCGTGATGGCCTGCGCCGCCGACGCCACCAGGGCCCCCGCGCAGATCGCCGTGAACTGCTGCCCGGCCTGCCGCACCGAGCTGTAGACGGTGGCCTGTACGAGGACCAGCGCCACCCAGGGCGCCATCAGGGCCATGGGATCGTCCAGCCAGACGCCCGCCACGGCCCAGGCGATCAGCGCGGCGCCGGCCGCCTTCAGGGACTGCACGACCAGATCGCGTTCGCGTCCGGGCCCCTGCCAGGCGGCCCGGGCCGCCTGGCAGGGGCCCGGACGCGAACGC
>MUMD01000197.1 GCA_002155895.1 Streptomyces rochei | reverse complement strand
GTCCCTCAGGCGTCCGCCGAGTTCGTCCCCCACGACCTCGGCGGACGCCTGAGGGACCTCGAAGAGCTGGCCCGCGTGCTGCGCCCGCTCTTCCGCCGCGACCTGGCCCTCGGCTACGGCTTCGGCATCACGTCGCTGTTCGCCGCGTCCTCGGTGTGGACCGCGGGCGACACCCACCAGCGCGCGGCCCTCGCGGACGTCCTGCTCGGCGGAGGCCGGGTCGCGATCGTGCACCGGGAGGTGGCACACGCCAACGCCATCCTGCGCCGCGAGGTTCGCGCACAACGCCCTGCGGGCGGCGGCTTCCTGCTCAACGGGAGCAAGGACGCCGTCATGAACGCCGACCGCACCGACACCTTCGTCGTCTACGCCCGCACCTCCGCCGGCTCCGGCTCCGCCAGCCACTCGGTGCTCCTGCTGCCCGGACCACCCGCCTCCGGAGAAGTGCGCCGGCTGGCGCGGGTGGAGATGCCCGGCATGCGCGGGGCCCGCTTTCACGGACTGCGCCTGGCCGACGTACGACTGCCCGACAGCGCCCTGGTCGGCTCGCTCGGCGAGGGCGTCACCCTGGCCCTGCGCAGCTTCCAGATCAGCCACTGCCTCATCCCGGGCACGGTGCTCGCGGGCGTGGACAGCGTCCTGCGGCTCGCGGTGCGCGCCGCCACCGAGAACCGGCCCGACGGGCGGCCCGCCCGCCGCTGGCACAAGGCACTCAGCGGGGTCTTCGCGGACCTGCTCGCCTGCGACGCCATGGCCGTCACGGGACTGCGGGCGCTCAGCCTCGTACCCCAGCACGCCCATCTGCTCGCGGCGGCGGTCAAATACACCATGCCGGACCTGCTGCGCGAGGACCTGGAAGAACTCGCCGCCGTCCTCGGCGCCCGCGGCTACGACCGCGGCCCGCTGTACGGCGGCTTCCAGAAACTCGCCCGCGACCTGCCCGTGGCCGGGCTCGGCCACTCGGGAACGGCCGTCTGCCAGGCGGTGCTCGTACCCCAGCTGCCGGCCCTGGCACGCACGGCGTGGTTCCGGACCGCCGAACCGAGCGCCGCACTGTTCCTGCCGGGCGCGCCGCTGCCACCGCTCGACCACCGCAGGCTGACGCACTCCGGGACCGACGACCCGCTCACGGCCACCCTGATCGGGGCCGCCGAACGGCTGGCCGCACGGACGGGGACAGAACCGCTGCACGCCGCCCTCGCCGCGCTGGCCCGCGCCCTGGTGGAGGAGCTGCGGGTGCTGCGCGCGCGCTGCGCGGCCCTGCCGGCCGCCGGGAGCACCGTGTTCGACCCGCTGGCCTGCGCCCTGGCCGACCGCTACGCCCTGCTGCTGTGCGCCGCCGCCTGCCTCGGGGTCTGGGAGGGACAGGCGGACGGTGACGGCTTCCTCGCCGACCCGGCCTGGGCGGTGCTCGTCCTCAGCCGCATCGGCCGCAGACTCGGCATCGCCGTACCCGAGACACCGGCGGACGCGGAACAGGCGGTCCTGGCCGAGGCGCTGGGACGCTGCCGGCAGGGCCGCAGTCTCGACCTGTACGACACCCCACTGGCCGGCTGACCGAGACGGCACGGGAAGACGCCCCCCCTCGGCCCGCCCCCCAACGGGGGAGCGGGCCGGCGAGAACCACACGCAGGGAGACGACGATGGAGCGGGTCACATGTGCCGCGCCCCTTCACGTGCCGCGGCCCCACGGCCCCTGGCCCGCGGTGCGCGAGGACCTCTTCCGGCACGGCAACGCACTGGTCTGCACGACGTGGAGCGAATGGCTGCCCAGTGTGCTGACCACCCCGCGGCTGCGGGAACTGCTCGGCGACGACTGGCAGCGCTACCGGCGTACCCGCGACGCCGCGGTGCGCTACCGGTTCGCCGCCTCCCGCATGCTGATCAAGTACACGGCGGCCGCCGCCCTGGCCGTCCCGCCCGAGTACCTGGACCTGGCCTACCGGCTGGGCGGCCGGCCCTACCTGCGCGGCTTCGACCAGATCGAACTGAGCCTGAGCCACACCGGGGACGTCATGGCCGTCGGCCTGAGCCGCATCGGCCGCATCGGGGTGGACGTGGAACCGGCCGAGCGGCCCGTACGGCTGGACCTGCTCGAGACCCAGGTCTTCACACCGGCCGAGGCCCGGGAACTGGCCGAGCTGCCCGAAGGCGAGCGGACCGCCCACGCACTGCGCCTGTGGACCCTGAAGGAGGCCTACAGCAAAGCCCTCGGGCAGGGACTGCGGTTCGGCTTCAAGGAGTTCGGCTTCCGGCAGGGCCGGCTGAGCGCACCCGACGGCAGCCGGGTCACCCGCGACGAGTGGGGCTTCGCCACCTACCCCGTCATGGACCGCTTCCTGCTCAGTGTGGCCTGCCACAACGCCGGACTGAGCACCGCCGGGGACACCTCCGTGGGGACCATGCTGGACCAGGGGTTCCTGTCGGCGATGACGGACACGGGACAGCAGTAGCGGGCGTTCCGGTACGGCCCCACCGCTGCAGAAGCGTTTCTCCGCCCGGTCGCGAGCAGCGTCAGCGGGCCGTCAGGCCCATGGCAGCCACCGGTGCCACGATGCCGGGGGAGTACCGCGCCCCCTCAAGGGGCCCGCCGCTCCCCGAGAACCGTGCGCACGGCCGGCCCGTGCGGGAGGAGGCAGCGACGAGGAGGGCGTCCCATGGCGTGGCACAGCCGCCCGCGTGCCCTGCGGGGCCCCGGCACGGCCCGTCCGCCGGGCGTACCGGCCCTGTGGCCCCACCTCGACCTGCTGGGCGACTTCGGCGGGCGCCGTGGCGCCGGGCGCCACGTCGAGCAGCTCGTCTGGCGCTGGCACGGCCCGCTGGACACCGAGCGGTTCGCCGCGGCCTGGCAGTCGGTCGTCGACCGCGAGAGCGTGCTGCGGGCCGCCCTGGCCCCCGGGCCCCGGCCGCACCTGGTCCTGCACGAGCACGCCCACGGCGACGTCGTGCGCCACCGTGCGGGCGGCGCCGGATGGGACCGGCTGCTGGAGCGGGACCGCCGGCGCGGCCTCGATCCCAGCCGCCCCTGCCCGCTGCGCGTCACCCTCGTGGAGCGCACCGACGACCCGGCCGGTGCCGGGCCGGTGACCCGGGTGGTCCTCACCTTCCACCACGCGCTGCTGGACGCGTGGAGCGTGTGCCTGCTGATGCAGGAGCTGTGCCGGGCCTACCTCGCCGGCGGCGAGCTGCCCGGCGGCGAGCGCCGCCCCGACCTGCGCGACTGGGCAGGCTGGCTCCAGCGGCAGGACCCCGCCGGAGCCCGGGACTTCTGGCGGGGCGCCGTGCCCGACGGGCCGGTCGCCGTGCTGCCCGCCCGGCCCGGCCCGCGCACCCGCCAGCGGGGCCGGGGCAGGACCGAGGTACGGCTGAGCCCCGCCGAGGCCGAACGGCTCCACCGCTGGGCCGCCCTGCGCGCCGTACCCGACTCCAGCGCCCTGGAGACGGTCTGGGCGCTGCTGCTGTACCGCGCGGCCGGGCCCGGCGGGGCCGCGACGGTGGGCTTCGGCGTCACCGTCTCCGGCCGCGGCATCACCCTGGACTGCGCCGAGCGGCTGCCCGGGCCGCTGCGCAACTGCCTGCCGATGGTGGTCCGCGTGGACCCCGGCGAGACGGTCGGCCGGCTGCTGACGGCCCTGCGGGACCGGGCGCTGGACATGGCCGCCTACGAATGGGTCTCCACCCGCCGGATCCACCGCTGGACGGGCCGCTGCCCCGACGGGGAACTGCTGCAGAGCGTGGTCTCGGTGGACAGCCTTCCGCGCCCGCCGGGCAACCTGAGGAACGAACTCGCCGACGCCGGCATCGCGCTGGAGCCGGAACCGGCGCACGGCGCCTGCCCCGACCTGCCCGTCGCCCTGCTGGTCCGTCCCGGCGGCGACGGCCGCCTCACCTTCTGCGTCGACCACGACCGCAACCGGATCTCCGACGCCGACGCCCGCCTGCTGGCCGGGCACTGCGCCCGGCTGCTGCGGCATCTGCCCGGCACCGACGAGGCCACCACCAACGGGGCCGTGCTGGACGTGCTCGCCGGTGAGGCACTGCCGCGCATCGCGCCGCGGCCCTCGAGGCCGCGACCGGCCGGGTCCTGGCTCCGGCCGCGCTCCACTTCCTTCGGGGCGGCCGTCGACCGGGCCGCGAGCCACCCTTGACACTCTGGGCCGACCGATCACCGAGGAGGTGCCCATGCACGAAGGCGACGACGAACGGCACGAGGGTGACACGGCCCGATGCGCCAGGGCGGTCCACGGCGGCCCGCCGCCCCTGCGGCTGGCGGGCGCGGAGGAGCGCGAGGACGAGGACGGACGCGTCATCGTCCGCAGCATCGACTAGCCCGGACACCCGAAACGACGCACGAGGCACGACCCACGGGCGCACAGCGCACGCCGCACAGCGCACGACGCATGACACACGGCGCACGGCGGAGGCGGGCGGCGGGCCGGGCGGGGGAGCCGGGTCCAGCGAGGGTCGAGCGGCCCCCGGCAAGCTGGCCCCGGACCCACGGCCGCCCCCGACGCCCGCGCGACAGCCGCCCGGAGCACGGGAAGCGCCCACGCACGCAACACCCTCTGGAAGCGAGGACCCGCCCATGCCGTCGATGCCGCGCCCGGACGCCGTGACGGTGCCCGACTCCGTCCAGGCGTTCCTGACCGGTACGGCGCTCGTCGCCGCGTTCACGACGATGCGGCCCGACGGCACACCGCACGTGGCCCCCGTGCGCTTCACCTGGGACGCGGACGCCCAGCTCGCGCGGGTGATGACGGTGAGCTCCTCCCGCAAGGCCCGCAACCTGCTGGCCACGCCCGGCGCCCCGGTGGCGCTCTGCCAGGTGGACGGCTTCCGCTGGGTCACGCTGGAGGGGACCGGCACGGTCGTGACCGACCCCGAACGGGTGGCGCTCGGGGCACGGCTGTACGCCAAGCGGTACTGGTCCGCCCCGCCGACCCCGTCCGACCGGGTGGTCATCGAGATCGCGGTCGACCGCGTCCTCAGCCTGAACGCCTGAACGCCTGAA
>MUMD01000196.1 GCA_002155895.1 Streptomyces rochei | reverse complement strand
TCCAGGCGGCGCTGGCCACCCTGCTCACCCGGCACGGCGCCGGCGAGGACATCCCCATCGGCACCCCCATCGCCGGACGCACCGACGACGCCACCGACCACCTCATCGGCTTCTTCGTCAACACCCTCGTCCTGCGCACCGACACCAGCGGCAACCCCACCTTCCGCGACCTCCTCACCCGCGTACGCGACACCGACCTCACCGCCTACGCCCACCAGGACCTCCCCTTCGAACGCCTCGTCGAAGCCCTCAACCCCACCCGCTCCCTCGCCCACCACCCCCTCTTCCAGACGATGCTCACCCTGCACAACACGCAGGGGGCGAAGGCGGAACGGTTCGCCGATCTCGCGGCCGAGGTGGTGGCGTCGGAGTCGGTCTCGGCGCGTTTCGACCTGTCGTTCGCGCTGGCCGAGCACTTCGGCGACGGCAACGTCTGCGAGGGCATGAGCGGCGGTGTCACGTACAGCACGGCGCTCTTCGACCGGGAGACCGTGCGGGACCTGGCCGATCGTTTGGTGCGGTTGCTCGCGGCGGCGGTCGCCCACCCGGGGCGGCCCGTCGGTCAGTTGGAGATCATGGACGCGGCCGAGCGGCGGCTGGTCCTGGAGGAGTGGAACGACACCGCCGCCGAGCCGCCCGCCGATTCGGTGGTCGGGCTGTTCGAGCGGCAGGCGCGGCGGTCGCCGGACGCGACGGCCGTGGAGTTCGGTGACACGCGGCTGTCGTACGGGCAGCTGAACGCGCGGGCCAACCGGCTGGCCCGGCACCTCGTCGCGCGGGGCGCGGCTCCGGGCCGCTTCGTCGCCGTGGCGCTGCCGCGGTCGGCCGAGCTGGTCGTGACGCTGCTGGCGGTGCTGAAGTCCGGGGCGGCGTACCTGCCGGTCGACCCGCACTACCCGGCCGACCGCGTCGCGTACATGCTGGACGACGCGGGGCCCGCCCTCACGCTGACCGAGCCGGTCGCGGAGGCGGAGCTGGCGGGGTACGCGGCCGGTGACCTCGACGCCGGCGAGCTGCGGGGGCCGGTCCTCGGCGCGCACCCGGCGTACGCGATCTACACCTCGGGCTCCACGGGTCGCCCCAAGGGCGTGGTGGTGCCGCGCGCGGCGCTCGGGAACTTCCTCGCGGACATGGGCCGGCGGTTCGCTCCCACCGACGGCGACCGGCTGCTCGCCGTGACCACGGTGGGCTTCGACATCGCGGGTCTGGAGATCTTCCTGCCGCTGCTGCACGGGGCGGTGCTGGTGCTCGCGGACGAGGAGACCGCGAAGGACCCGCACGCGCTGCTGCGTGCCGTGACCGCGTCGGGAATCACCATGGTCCAGGCGACACCGAGCCTGTGGCAGGGCGTCGGGGCCGTGGCCGCGGACGAGCTGGCCGGAGTACGCGTCCTGGTGGGTGGGGAGGCGCTGCCGCACGAGCTGGCGCGCACGCTGACGGAGCGGGCCCGTTCCGTGACGAACCTCTACGGTCCGACCGAGGTGACGATCTGGGCCACCGCCGCCGACGTCGCCGAGTCCGGGCCGGTCATCGGCGTGCCGCTCGCCAACACGTCGGCGTACGTGCTGGACGCGGCGCTGCGACCGGTCCCGGTGGGCGTGCCCGGTGAGTTGTACCTGGCCGGGGAGCAGTTGGCGCAGGGCTACCACCGGCGTCCCTCGCTGACGTCGGAGCGGTTCACCGCCGACCCGTACGGACCGGCCGGGGCGCGGATGTACCGGACCGGGGACCTGGTGTGCCGGCGCAGGGACGGGGCGCTGCGGTATCTGAGCCGGGTGGACCAGCAGGTCAAGCTGCGCGGCTTCCGCATCGAACTCGGGGAGATCGAGGCGGAGCTGGTCCGGCAGCCGTCGGTCGCCGAGACGGTGGTGACGATACGCGAGGACCGCCCGGGTGACCGGCGGCTGGTCGCGTACGTCGTCCCGGCGGGTCCGGCGCCGGACGTGCGGGAGCTGCGGGAGCGGCTGTGGGGACGGCTGCCGGAGTTCATGGTGCCGACGGCGTTCGTGACGCTCGACGCGCTGCCGTTGACGCCGAACGGGAAGCTGGACCGCAAGGCGCTGCCCGCGCCGGAGTACGACGGCGAGCCGGCGGGCCGGGGGCCGCGCGGCCCGCGCGAGGAGATCCTCTGCGCGCTCTTCGCCGATGTGCTGGGGGTCGCCCGGGTCGGCATCGACGACGGCTTCTTCGATCTGGGCGGGCACTCGCTGCTCGCCAGCCGGCTGGTGAGCCGGATCAGGACGGCGCTGGGCGTCGAGCTGTCCGTGCGGCAGTTCTTCGAGACGCCGAC
>MUMD01000195.1:299-2898 GCA_002155895.1 Streptomyces rochei | reverse complement strand
CCCGTCCCCCGACCAGCCCGCCGCCGCGCAGTCGCCGAACCGGCCGCAGCCGCAGCCCCAGCCGCAGGGCCCGGAGCAGTCCCCGGGCGCGGGACGCCCCCAGCCCCAGGAGCAGCCGGCCCTGACCGGTGGTCAGCCGCGGCGGGCGCCGGGGACGGAGGGCGTCGGACGGTCCTACGCCATAGGCGCCCCGGACCGGAACGCCGCCGAGGGCCCCGAGCCGCTGGACGGTCCCGGCGGCGCCGTGGAGGTCGCCGACCCGCCGCGTCCGCAGCCGATGGACGACGAGCTGCCCCCGGAGCCGCTGGACAACCCTCGCCGGCTGCTGGTGTGGCCCGCACCGGACGTCTCCACGCAGCAGGCGCTCAGCGACCGCGGCTACCGGCCGGTGATCGTGAACTCGCGCGAGGAGGTCGACGCGCAGATCGCGGCGTTCCCCGCCGCGCTGTTCGTGGACCCGCTGACCGGGCCGATCACCCGTACGGCGCTCCAGTCGCTGCGCCAGGCCGCGGTGGCCGCCGAGGTGCCGGTGCTGGTCACGGCCGGGCTCGGACAGGCCTCGCGCGACGCGGCCTACGGCGCCGACCCCGCCGTACTTCTGAAGGCGCTCGCCCCGCGCGACAGCGAGCAGCACCCGCCGCGCGTCCTGCTGATCGAGGAGCACGCGGAGATCGCGCTGGCGCTGACCTCGACGCTGGAGCGGCGCGGGATGCAGGTGGCGCGGGCGGCGAGCGACGCCGACGCGGTGGCGCTGGCGGGGCAGTTCCGGCCCAACCTCGTCGTGATGGACCTGATGCAGATCGAGCGGCGCCAGGAGGGACACGCCGGGATCATCGACTGGCTGCGCGCGAACGGGCAGCTCAACCGCACCCCGCTCGTCGTCTACACCGCGGCCGTCGACCAGGCCGACCTGCCGCGGCTGGCCTCGGGCGAGACCGTGCTGTTCCTGGCGGAGCGTTCCACCAGCGGAGAGGTGCAGTCCCGGATCGTCGAACTGCTGGCGCGGATCGGGACCAACTGAGGCCCCCGGTCCCGGCCCGTCCGCGCGGGAGGGCCCGCCCTAGCCGTCGACGATCAGGCGGGCCGCCTTCTTGATCGAGGAGCGCAGGCGGTCGGCGTCGGCGTCCTCCCCGCCGACCAGGATGCGTTTCATCTGCGGCATCACCGAGGCCCAGTTGGCCATCGCGACCAGCAGGAAGAGCAGGTCGGGCGCCGGGACGGCGTCGGTGACCACGCCGCGCCGCTGCCCGTCCCGCACGGCGGCGACCTTGCGGGCGTAGTGGTCCTGGCGTTCGGCCTCGTGGGGCAGCTCGGCGGTGCCGTACTCCATGCCCTCCCAGAACAGGAGGCGCAGCAGCTCGGGGTGGGCGGCGTGGTAGTCCAGCAGCCGGTCGATCCAGCCCTCGATGTCGTCCGGGTCGACGGGGACCGAGATCGCGAGGTCGACCATCTTCTTCTCGAGGACGGACGCGAACAGCTCGGCCTTGTTGCCGTAGTAGGCGTAGATCAGCTGCTTGTTGGCCTTGGCCTCGGCCGCGATGCGGTCGACGCGGGCGCCGGCGATGCCGTGGCGGGCGAACTCGGCGACCGCCGCCTCGAAGATCCGGGCCTTGGTCGCCTCGGGGTCCCTTGCTGCCATAGGGACAGGGTAGCGGGGCTCGAGCCATAACCAACCGTTTGGTTGACAGCATGCGGGAATGTCGAGCAGACTCCACGAGTTGTCTGCAACCAACTAGTTGGTTATTACTTGGCGCACGCTCTAGGGAGTAGCTCCGCTCATGTCGTCACCGTCAGCCGCCACCGGGACCACGCCGCAGAGCACGACCCGCGGCGCACCGGAGGGACCCGCCGCCCGCGTCTCCCGTCTCTTCCTCCCCCTGATCGCGGTGTGCACCGCCGTCACGGCCGCCAACATCTACCTGGCGGCACCGCTGCTCCCCCTCATCGCCCACGACTTCGGCTCCACCCCCTCGGCGGTGGCCTGGCTGGCCTCCGTCGCGCAGCTCGGGTACGCCGCCGGGCTGCTGTTCTTCGCCCCGCTCGGGGACAGCGTGAACCGGCGCCGTCTGGTCGGCGTCCTGGCGCTGGTGGCGGCGGCCGCCCTGGTCGCCGGTGCCGCGTCGGCCGGGACCGGCGCGCTCGCGGCGGCGGTCCTGGTCGCCTCGGCGGCGACCGTCGTACCGCAGCTCCTGGTGCCGCTGGTCGCCGAGCGCGCCCCCGCGGACCGGCGGGCCCGCCACGTCGCGGCCGTCGTCGCGGGCCTGTTCACCGGCGTCGTGGCGGCCCGGGTGCTGGGCGGACTGGCCGGGCAGGCCTTCGGCTGGCGCTCGGTGTTCGTGGGCGCCGCCGTCCTGACGGCCGTCCTGGGACTGGCGACCGCGTACGTCCTGCCCGTGGAGCGCCCGCGGCGACGGGGCCCGCTGTTCGCGGGCCTGGCCGCGCTGCCCGGGGTGGTGCGGCACTCGCCGGACCTGTGGCGGGCGTGCGTGCGGCAGGCGGGGATGTACGGCGCGTGGAGCGCCCTGTGGACCTCGCTGGCGCTGCTCCTCGCCGGTGACGACGGGTACGGCATGACCACGGCGGCGGCCGGGCTGTTCGG
>MUMD01000195.1:0-217 GCA_002155895.1 Streptomyces rochei | reverse complement strand
GCGGGCAGGTGATGGCGGCCCTGTGCGCGGCGGCGGTCCTGGTGCACGCCGCGCTGGTCGCCTCCCACGTCGCCAACCAGACCCTCGCTCTGACCACCACCTCCGCCCCGGCCACCGCCAACACCGCGTACGTCGTCTCCGGCTTCGCGGGCGGCGCCCTCGCCTCGGCCCTCGCGGGCCCCGCGTACGGCCACTGGGGCTGGGGCGGGGTCTGCGC
>MUMD01000194.1 GCA_002155895.1 Streptomyces rochei | reverse complement strand
TAACAGACAGCCCGAAGCCCCCCGCGACCTCGTCGGCATCGGCATCGGCCCCTTCAACCTCTCCCTAGCCGCCCTCGCCGACCCCCTCACCGACCTCGACGCCGTCTTCTACGACCAGCGCCCCGCCTTCCACTGGCACCCCGGCCTGCTCATCGACGGCGCCCGCGTCCAGGTGCCCTTCCTCGCCGACCTCGTCACCCTCGCCGACCCCGCCAGCCCCTGGACCTTCCTCAACCACCTCAAGGCCCGCGAACGCCTCTTCCCCTTCTACTTCGCCGAACGCTTCCACATCCAGCGCGCCGAGTACGACGCCTACTGCCGCTGGGTCGCCGAGAACCTGAACAGCCTCCGCTTCCACCACCAGGTCGACGCCGTCCGCTGGAACCCGGAACGCCGCCTCTTCGAAGTCGACTACACCCAACTCGACGCCGACGGCGAGGCCGAAGCCCTCGGCCGCACCCACGCCAGGAACGTCGTCCTCGGCGTCGGCACCGAACCCCACGTCCCCGACCCGCTCAGACCCCTCGTCGAAGCCCCCTCCGTCCCCGTCGTCCACGCCGCCGACTACCTCAGGCACCGCGACACCCTCCTCGCCGCCGGACATGTCACCGTCATCGGCACCGGCCAGTCGGGCGCCGAGATCTTCCTCGACCTGCTCCGCCACCGCCCCGCGGGCCACGAACGCCTCCACTGGCTCGGCCGCACCGAGGCATTCGCCCCCATGGAGTACTCCAAGCTCGGCCTGGAACACTTCACCCCCGACTACACCCGCTACTTCCACGCCCTGGCCGAACCGGTCCGCGACCGGCTCGTCGCCTCCCAGTGGCAACTGCACAAGGGCATCGACGCCGACACCACCGCCGCCATCCACGACGAGCTGTACCGCCGCACCCTCGACGGCGGCTGGCCCGACACCGTCCTCACCCCCGGCGTCCACGTCCGCACCGCCGGCCGCGTCGCCACCACCAGGATCGAACTCCACCTCGAACACGACCAGCAGAAGACCCGCACCCGCCTCACCACCGACGCCGTCGTCCTCGCCACCGGCTACCGCGAACGCCCCCTCGGCCGCGTCCTCGCCGGCCTCGACCCCTACCTGCGCCGCGACAGCCGTGAACGTCCCCGCGTGGACGAACGCTTCCGCCTCCTCCTCGACCCCTCCGTCACCGGCCGCGTCTACGTCCAGAACGCCGAGACCCACACCCACGGCGTCGGCACCCCCGACCTCGGACTCGCCGCCTGGCGCAGCGCCACCATCCTCAACGACCTCACCGGCCGCGAGCCCTACCCCCTGCCGAGCCGCACCGCCTTCACCACCTTCGGCCTGGAACAGGCGCAGCCCCAGATCCCCTCCGCACGCGACCACCGGGCACTCACCCCGCTGGTGGAAGGAATCTGAGGCCGCCGAATCCTCGGACCCGCGGGACTCAGAACACCGGCGTGCCGTCCCGCGTCAGCCTCCAGTCCACGGACGCGAAGTCCTTCGGGTCCAGCACACCCTTCTCGGTCACCCACTCGGCGATCCGCGTACGGATCTCCGTCGACTCCGACCACAGCTCCCGGGCCGACGCCACGTGCGGGAACGCGCCACCGCCGTTGGCCCGGTAGTTGTTCACCGCCAGCACGAACCGCGCGTCGTCCGCCAGCGGCACACCACCGTGCGCGAGGTTCTTGATCCGCGAACCGGGCGCCTGCGTGATGTCGATCTCGTACGTCAGCCCCGACACGTAGTCGTAGTTGTAGTCCGGCCGGCCGTTCGCGTTGGTCAGCTTCTCCACGTCCACCGGCGCGCCCGCCGCCGTCCGCACGTAGTACTCCGCCGAGTACTCCAGGTACGCCCGCAGCTGGGCGCCCGTCATCAGCTTCGCCACCAGCGTGTTGTCGTACACGTACAGGCTCGACAGGTCCCGGATCGTCACCTCGCCGGCCGGGATCTGCGACGTCCGCGAGAACGGCGACGCCTGCGCCAGCACCGGCAGCGAGGCGAACTCCGTACCCGCCAGCGCCCTGGTCACCACGTCCTCCTGCACCTTGGTGATCAGGTCGACGATCGGGACGTCCTTGTACCGGGCCTCCACCGTCGTCAGCGTCTCGGTCGCCGTGCCGACCACCTGATTGACGTACGCCACCACCTGCGCGTGCTCGTCCGCCAGCAGCCTCGTGATCTCCGGGTCGTCCTCGACCGTCGACGAGTCCCGCAGCGACGCCTTCACCGACTCCACGTGCCACCGGCCCCGCTCGAAGACCAGCTCGAAGTCGAACAGCGTCAGCCGCTCGGCGTAACACAGCGGCTCCGACAGCACGACCGTCTTCCCGGTCTTCTCGTTGACCACCTTCAGCTCCGCGATCTCCTGGT
Organism: Streptomyces rochei; assembly: GCA_002155895.1. Classification (GTDB taxonomy): domain Bacteria; phylum Actinomycetota; class Actinomycetes; order Streptomycetales; family Streptomycetaceae; genus Streptomyces; species Streptomyces rochei. The sequence continues at coordinate 15,963 of MUMD01000194.1, read as the reverse complement.
GCGCGTGCCCCACCAGGATCGCGTCGATGCCCGGCACCAGCCTGGCCACCTCGGCCGCCGCGTTCTCCACGTAGGGAAGCTGGTCACCGTAGGAGGACGTGCCCGACGACCCGGAGTGCGCCGACACCACCACCACGTCCGCACCCATCGAACGCAGCTTCGGCACCCACTTGGCCGCCTGCTCCTCGAGCCCCGGGAACGCCAGCTTCCCCTGCACGTACGCCTTGTCCCAGATCGCGATGCCCGGGTTCGTCAGCCCCAGCACCGCCACCTTCACCGGCGGCGCGCCCTTCACCCGGAACGTCTTCATGAAGTACGGCGGGAAAGCCGGCTTCAGCGTCTTCGCGTCCACCGCGTTGGCACCCAGCAGCGGGAAATCGCACTGCTCCTCGAACTTGCGCAGCGTCTCGATGCCGTAGTTGAACTCGTGATTGCCGAGCGCCACCGCGTCGTACCCGATCGCGTTCATCGCCTGCGCCATCGGGTGCACCGGGCCGCCCTCGGCGGTGATCGGGTCCACCTTGGCGTAGTAGTACGTCAGCGGGGTGCCCTGGATGGTGTCACCCGCGTCCAGCAGCAGCGTGTTGTGCCGGCCCTTCTCCTCCCGGACCTGCTTCACCAGCGTCGAGACCCGGGACAGGCCCTGGGCGTTGCCCGCCGAGTCGGTGTACTCGGCGTCCTTGAAGTAGTCCCAGTTGAAGACGTGCCCGTGCAGGTCGGTGGTGCCGAGGACGGTCAGGGCGTACCTCTTGGGCCGCCGACGGCCCTTGTGGGCCGGGGCCGCCTCGGCCGCCGGAGCCGCCACCGCGCCGGCCAGCGCGACACCCGCCCCCGTCACGGCGGACCTGCTCAGGAATTTCCGGCGGTTCAACGGCATGCTGACTCTCCTCGGTGACCCGTGCACAACATCGGCAACGCGCGTAGATTCTGTCCTGAACATGCCCGCTGTCAAGGGGGTGGCTGACCACCCGAATGCTCATCGGAGCGAACGGACGCACAATTCAACACTTGTCAATGACCCTTCACCCAAAGGTTGTTGAGCGGTCATGCGCGCCCGATTCGCTACCCGGCAGTAAGTCATAGGCTCGACCCATGCGCCGAGCGAAAATCGTCTGCACCCTTGGGCCCGCCACCGATTCGTACGACCAGATCAAAGCCCTGGTCGACGCCGGAATGGACATCGCCCGCTTCAATTTCAGCCACGGCACCCACGCCGAACACGAAGAGCGCTACCACCGCGTCCGCAAGGCCGCCGACGAGACCGGTCGCAGCGTCGGCGCCCTCGCCGACCTTCAGGGCCCGAAGATCAGGCTCGGCCACTTCGCCGAAGGACCCGTACTCCTTGAACGCGGCGACACCTTCACCATCACCGTGGAAGAAGGCGCCGAGGGCGACCGCCACGGCTGCGGCACCACCTACGCGGGCCTCGCCGCCGACGTCACCCCCGGCGAGCGCGTCCTCGTGGACGACGGCAAGGTCTGCCTGGAGGTCACCCGCGTCGACGGCCCCCGGGTGCACACCACCGTCGTCGAGGGCGGCATGGTCTCCGACCACAAGGGCCTCAACCTCCCCGGCGTCGCGGTCTCCGTCCCCGCCCTCTCCAAGAAGGACGAGGACGACCTCCGCTGGGCCCTGCGCGCCGGGTTCGACGTCGTCGCCCTCTCCTTCGTCCGCAGCGGCCGCGACGTCCTCGACGTGCACCGCATCATGGACGAGGAAGGCCGCCGCCTCCCCGTCATCGCCAAGGTCGAGAAGCCCCAGGCCGTCGAGAACATCGAGGACATCGTCGCCGCCTTCGACGGCATCATGGTCGCCCGCGGCGACCTCGGCGTCGAAATGCCCCTCGAGCAGGTGCCGATCGTCCAGAAGCGCGCGATCAAGCTGGCCAAGCGGAACGCCAAACCGGTCATCGTCGCCACCCAGATGCTCGACTCCATGATCGACAACGCCCGCCCGACCCGCGCCGAGGCCTCCGACGTGGCCAACGCCGTCATCGACGGCACCGACGCGGTGATGCTCTCCGGCGAGACCAGCGTCGGCAAGCACGCCGTCGACACCGTGCGCACCATGGCCCGCATCGTCGAAGCCGCCGAGGAGGACATCCTCGCCAAGGGCCTGCCCCCGCTCACCGAACGCAACAAGCCCCGCACCCAGGGCGGCGCCGTCGCCCGCGCGGCGGCGGAGATCGGCGACTTCCTCGGCGCCAAGTTCCTCGTCGCCTTCACCCAGTCCGGCGACACCGTCCGCCGCCTCTCCCGCTACCGCTCACCCATCCCGCTGCTCGCCTTCACCCCCGAACCGGCGACGCGCTCACAGCTCAGCCTGACCTGGGGCGTGGAGACCTTCCTCGGCCCCCACGCCGACTCCACGGACGCGATGGTCGACCAGGTCGACGAACTGCTCCTGCGCTACGGCCGCTGCGCGAAGGGCGACGTCGTGGTCATCACGGCCGGCTCCCCGCCGGGGGTCTCGGGCACGACCAACCTGGTCCGGGTCCACCACATCGGGGAGGACGACGGTCCCGCCTAGCCTCAGTACTTGGGGCCGACATGGGTGTCCATGAGCGCCACGGAGGCTTTACGGGCCACGGAGACGTTGAACGGCGTTCCGCCGCGCTCGCTGCGGCTCCATTCGACCCCGACCTTGTCGAGGGTGTCCGTGAACAGCCTCCTGATGTCGTCCGACTTGTTGGTGAAGAAGTACCGCGGGTACGCGTAGCGCTTGGGCACGCCGCCGACGAGTCGGGTCGTCCAGTTGGTGACACGGCATCCGTCGGAGTGGATGAGTCCGCGGACGAACTCCCAGGGATGGGTGTCGACGATCGTCTGCTGCCAGGGGGCGAGGGTGATCCGGCGGTGGTGCTTCTTGCCGGGGCCGTGCTGGGGAAAGAAGCAGGGCCAGTGTCTGCTGTAGCCGACCACGGACGTATGCCCGACGGCTTGGACCCGGCTCGACTTTCCGCTGGGATTGACGGCCTCGACGGCGGCAGCGCAAGCCTCGATGAGCCCGGGCCACGCGTCGGCACACGCGATCCTGAGGAAGTAGCCCGACTTCTTGCCAGGACTGATGCAGCCGTCACCGAGATAGAGGCCGAGCAGGTAGGCGTAAGCCGCCTCGTCCTCGGGCGGCTCGGCCGCCGGTCCGCACCGCGAGCAGGGGTCTCGCCGCATGCGCGGCAGGGGCTCGATGCGTGTCTGCCACGAGCGGAGGGCGGCCCGGGATATGCCGGTCTCCTTGCTGACGGAGTTCAGGCTCCGCCCTTGTGCCACCAGTGACAGTGCTCGCTCGCGTGTGCTGGTGTCGTACATGCGGTCCAGCTTGTGGTGGGGAGCGAGGTGACACACAGCAAAAAGTGGATGTTCACGAGAACGTGTACATCCACTTGGTGACGGCAACCTTGGAAAACAAGGAAAAGTGCCCCGGGTCGGACTCGAACCGACACTGTATGGGTTTTGAATCCATTGCCTGCTGCCAATTGGGCTACCGGGGCCCGCGGAATCAAAGGTTTCCCCCGACCCTCCGCGCGTCCACCTTACCGCAGCTAGGTAGGCTCTTGTCAGCAGTACCCCTGCCCCGAACGAGGAGCCCCACGTGACCGCCCCCGAGTCGCCCCAGCCCGCTGACGTGAACGACGACGACAAGTCGCACGTGCCTCCGCTGACGACCCGTGTCGTCATCGCCGAGGACGAGGCGCTCATCCGGCTGGACCTCAAAGAGATGCTGGAGGAGGAGGGGTACTCCGTCGTCGGTGAGGCCGGTGACGGTGAGCAGGCCGTGGAGCTGGCCCGGGAGCACAAGCCGGACCTCGTGATCCTCGACGTGAAGATGCCCAAGCTGGACGGCATCTCCGCGGCGGAGAAGATCGCCGAGGAGAGCATCGCGCCGGTGCTGATGCTGACGGCGTTCTCGCAGCGCGACCTGGTGGAGCGGGCCCGGGACGCCGGGGCGATGGCGTACCTGGTGAAGCCGTTCAGCAAGAGCGACGTCGTCCCGGCGATCGAGATGGCCGTCTCGCGCTTCACCGAGCTGAAGACGCTGGAGAAGGAGGTCGCCGACCTCAGCCAGCGGCTGGAGACGCGGAAGCTGGTGGACCGGGCGAAGTCGGTGCTTCAGACGGAGTACGGGCTGACGGAGCCGGCGGCGTTCCGGTGGATCCAGAAGACGTCGATGGACCGCCGGATGTCGATGCAGCAGGTGGCCGAGGCGGTCATCCAGGACGCCGAGGAGAAGAAGGCGTCGAAGGGCTGATCGAGAGTGTGTGGCTGAGGCCCGCGTCCCCGGTGGGGGCGCGGGCCTCAGCTGTGTCCGGGGCGGTTCAGTCCTCGCCGAGGTAGGCCTTGCGGACGGACTCGTCGTGCAGGAGGTCCTGTCCGCTGCCGGAGAGGACGATGTTGCCGACCTCCATCACGTGTCCCTGGTCGGCCAGGGAGAGGGCGGCCTGGGCGTTCTGCTCGACGAGCAGAATGGTGGTGCCCTGGGACTTGAGTTCGGCGATGGTGTGCATGATCTTCTGCATCATGATCGGCGAGAGGCCCATGGAGGGTTCGTCGAGCATGAGGAGTTTGGGCTGGGACATGAGGGCGCGGCCCATGGCGAGCATCTGCTGTTCGCCGCCGGAGAGGGTGCCCGCGGCCTGCTTGCGGCGTTCCCCGAGGATGGGGAAGAGGTCGTAGGCGCGCTGGATGTCCTTCTCGATGCCGGGCTTGTCGTTGCGGAGGAAGGCGCCGAGGCGGAGGTTGTCCTCGATCGTCATGCGGGGGAAGATGTGCCGCCCTTCGGGGGAGTGGGCGAGCCCGAGGGAGACGATCTGGTGCGCGGGGACCTTCTTCAGCGACTTGCCGCCGAACTTGATCTGTCCGCCGACCGGCTTCAGGAGGCCGGAGAGGGTGCGCAGGGTGGTGGTCTTGCCGGCGCCGTTGGTGCCGATGAGGGTGACCACTTCGCCGGCGTCGACCTTGAAGGAGATGCCCTTGACGGCTTCGATCTTGCCGTAGGCGACGCGGAGGTCCTCGACCTCGAGGAGTGCGGTCATCGGTCGTTCTCCTTGCCGGCCGCGGTGTCCGTGGTGGTGTCGTCGGCCCGGGCGGTCTCGGAGGCCTGAGCCGCCTCGGCTGCTTCCACTTCGGCGGCCTCGGCGGCGCCGGGGTCGTTCTCGAGGGGTTCGCCGAGGTAGGCGGCGACGACGCGTTCGTCGCCCTGGACGGTGGCGCTGTCGCCTTCGATGAGTTTCTCGCCCTGGACGAGGACGGCGACGCGGTCGCAGAGGTTGAAGATGAAGCGCATGTCGTGCTCGATGACGAGGACGGCGATGCCCTTGTCGCGGATGGCGAAGACGAGTTCCTCGGTGGCCCGGGTCTCCTGCGGGTTCATGCCGGCCGTGGGCTCGTCGAGGAGGAGGAGGCCGGGTTCGCTGGCGAGGGCGCGGGCGATCTCGAGCTTGCGCTGTTCGCCGTAGGGGAGGTTGCGGGCGAGGTGGTCGGCCTTGGCGGCCAGGCCGACGAACTCCAGGAGTTCCATGGCGCGTTCGCGGGAGTGTGCCTCGGCCTTGTGGAAGCCGGGGCCGCGCAGGACGGCCGACCAGAAGCCTTCCTTGGTGCGGGTGTGGCGGCCGACGAGGACGTTCTCCAGGACCGTCATGTTGGCGAAGAGGCGGATGTTCTGGAAGGTGCGGGCGATGCCGGCGGCGGTGACCTTGAAGGACTTGGCCGGCAGGACCTTGCCCTTGAACCGGACCTCGCCCTCGGTGGGGATGTAGAGGCCGGTGAGGCAGTTGAAGAAGGTCGTCTTGCCGGCGCCGTTGGGGCCGATGAGGCCGACGATCTCGCCGCTGTTGACGGTGAGGTCGACGCCGTTGACGGCGGTGAGGCCGCCGAAGCGCATGGTGACGCCGCGTGCGTCGAGGACGGTGGTGCCGGGGGCGGGTGCGCCCGGGGCGGTGTCCTTGGTGGTGGTGTCGGTGGTCATGTGGTCAGGCCCCTGTCTTGCTCAGGGTGGTGGGCGCGTCGGCCTCTTCGTGGAATTCCAGCTTGCGGCGCCGGTTGGCGACCAGGCCCTCGGGGCGGAAGCGCATGAGCAGGACGAGCGCGAGTCCGAAGGCGAAGAGCTGGTAGTCGTCGAGGAACTGGAGCTTGTTGGGGATGAGGAAGAGCAGTGCGGCGCCGATGAGGGGGCCGGCGATGGTGCCCATGCCGCCGAGGACGACGGCGGCGAGCAGGAAGGCCGAGTTGGGTGGCGTGGTACCGGCGAAGAGGTACTGCTCCGGGGTGACGGTGTAGGTCACGTGGGCCTGGACGGTGCCGGCCAGGCCCGCGAGGGAGGCGCCGACGGCGAAGGCGATGAGCTTGACGCGGAAGCCGTTGATGCCCATGGCGAGGGCGGCGGTCTCGTCCTCCCGGATGGCGACCCAGGCGCGGCCGATGCGGGAGTCGCCGCTGCGCCGGAAGACGAGGACGACCACGGCCGTGATGAGCAGCATCAGGAAGAAGTAGTTGGCGAACCGGCCGATGGTGAAGCCGCCGATGTCGTGGGCGATCCCCATGTCGAAGCCGAGGATCTCCAGGTCGGGGATGGAGGAGATGCCGTTGGAGCCGTTGGTGACGTCCGGGCCGGAGGTGCCGTCGAGGTTGTTGGCGGTGATGCGGAAGATCTCGCCGAAGCCGAGGGTGACGATGGCCAGGTAGTCGCCGCGCAGGCGCAGGGTGGGTGCGCCGATGAGGACGCCGAAGACGAGTGAGGCGGCGGCGCCGACGAGGACGGCGGCCCAGAAGGGCAGGTGCAGGTCGAAGGGCGAGCTGGGGGAGCCGGAGACCATGGAGGCGGCGTAGGCGCCGACGCCGAGGAAGGCGACGTAGCCGAGGTCCAGGAGGCCGGCGAGGCCGACGACGATGTTCAGGCCGAGGGCGACGGTGGCGAAGATGAGGATGTAGACGCCGAGGGTGGCGTACTGGTCGTCGGACTGGGTGAAGGGGAAGCAGGCGGCGGCGACGAAGGCGCCGCAGACGGTGATGTTCTGGTGCCGGGCGGTGATCTCGGTCGCCTGGGCGATGAGGCCGGCCCGGTGGGCGGCGGCGAAGCCGAAGCCGGCGACGATGAGGAAGCCGACGAAGAGTTCGTCGTACTCGGTGCCGATGCCGTAGGTGAACACGAGCAGGGCGACGGCGAGGATGCCGACGATGATCAGGATCTCGGCGTAGGAGGGCAGGGCGCGGACCGGGCGGGGGGTGCCGGTGGCGAAGGCCGCCTTGACGGTCTGCCAGTTCTGGGAGCTGGTGTGCTTGAACTGTTCCCAGCCGGTGTCGTCGGGGTCGAAGGGGTCGGGCTCGGGGCGCTGGAAGGGGAGGGCGAGGGCGCCCAGGAGCGCGATGAGGGTGACCGCCGCGGCGATGTAGCCGCCGGGTTCGAGGTTGACGAGGCCGCCGAGTTTGGCGCTGATCGCGACGACGGTGTACCAGGTGGTCGCGAAGGCGGCGAGGGCGGCGAACTTGACCGCGGCGTCGGCTCCGGCGGGTACGAGCCAGCGCAGTCCCTTGACGCCGTAGGAGGCGAGGCCGAAGAGGGCGGTGAGGGCGCCGGCGATCAGGACGAGGACCTGGAGGCCGCCCGGGTAGCCGTAGACGGTGAGGTCGCCGGGAAATTCGGCGGTCCAGGTCCAGGCGAGGAAGGTGGAGGCGATGGTGGCGACGCCGCCGCCGGTGGCGAGGGCGCGTCCGATGTGCGGCGGTATGCCGATGAGGCCGGTGGTGGCGCCGGTGGGGGTGGCGCCGGTGGTCTTCGGAGCTGTGGTCTGTGTGGTCATCGGTGTCACGCCCTGTCCGCAACGCGTTCGCCGAGCAGGCCCTGGGGCCTGAACAGCAGCACGAGGATGAGGAGGATGAAGGCCCAGACGTCGGACCAGGACTGGCTGCCGAACTGGTCGAGGCCGGGGATGTCGGCGATGTAGGCGGTGGCCAGGGTTTCGGCGACGCCGAGCACGACGCCGCCGATCATGGCGCCGTAGATGTTGCCGATTCCGCCGAGGACGGCCGCGGTGAAGGCCTTCAGACCGAGGATGAAGCCCATCTTGAAGTCGATCTGGCCGTACTTGAGGCCGTTGGCGACCGCGCCGACGGCGGCGAAGACGGCGCCGAGTGCGAAGGCGATCACGATGATGCGGTCCGTGTTGACGCCCATCAGCTTGGCGGTGTCCGGGTCCTGGGCGGTGGCCTGCATGCCGCGTCCGGTGCGGGTGCGCATCACGAAGTAGGCGAGGATGGCCATGCTGACCGGGGCGGCGATGAGCAGGAAGATGTCGCCGGTCTGCAGGGTGACGTTGCCGATGTGGAAGGGCCCGCCGTCGATCTGCGGGAAGGTGCGCGCCGACTTGGCCTCGGGGTACCAGGCCCACACCGCCTGCTGGAGGGCGAGGGAGAGGCCGATGGCGGTGATGAGGGGCGCGAGGCGGGGCGCGCCGCGCAGCGGTCGGTAGGCGAACCGTTCCGCCCCGACGGCGACGGTGACGGAGACCACCATGGCGCCGAGGAGCATCAGGGGCAGGGCGATGAGCATGGAGGTGCCGTCGGGCAGGATGTAGACGTAGACCGTGAGCGCGCCGAAGGCGCCGGTCATGAAGATCTCGCCGTGGGCGAAGTTGATGAGCTGGACGATGCCGTAGACCATTGTGTAGCCGATGGCGATCAACCCGTACATGGATCCCAGTAGCAGGCCGTTGACCAGCTGCTGCGGCAGTTCGTTCACCGCATGTCCTCCGAGACGTTCGGAATTTTCGACGGATGTGGCCGGATGCGAGTCCGCGCGGGGCGCCTGTGGAACAGCGCCCCGCGCGGCTCGTGGTTCGGTGGTGCGGGCGGTGGGTCAGCCGGTGTAGGTGCCGGACTTCACGGCCTTCCAGGCACCGTTCTCGACGGCGTACACGGTGAGCTGCTTGTTGGTCGCGTCACCGAACTCGTCGAAGGAGACCTTTCCGGTCACCCCGTCGAAGGACACGTCCTGCATGGCGTCCACGACCTTGGCGCGGGCGTCGTCGGGGAGCTTCCCGTCGTTGGCCTCGACGACCGCCTTGACGGCCTCGATGATCGCCCAGGCGGAGTCGTAGGAGTAGCCGCCGTAGGCCTCGTAGGCCTCCTTGTATCCGGCGGCCTTGTAGTTGGCGACGAATTCCTTGGCGGAGGGGAGTTCCTCGACCGGGGCGCCGACGGAGGTGGCGAGGTCACCGGTGCCGCTGGCGCCGGCGAGCTTGATGAAGTCGGCGCTGTAGATGCCGTCGCCGCCGACCAGCGGAATCTTCGCGCCGGCCGCCTTGATCTGCTTGCTGAGCGGGCCGGCCTGCGGGTATTCGCCGCCGTAGTAGACGACGTCGGCGCCGGAGTTCTTGACCTTGGTGGCGACCGCGTTGAAGTCCTTGGTGTCCGGGTTGATGTGCTCGGTGCCGACGACCTGGCCGCCGAGCTTCTTGAACTCCTCGGTGAAGGTCTTGGCGAGACCGGCGCCGTAGGTCTTCTTGTCGTCGATGACGAAGACCTTGCGCTTCTTGGAGTCGTTGTAGACGTACTGGGCGGCGAACGGGCCCTGGATGGCGTCCGTGGTCGCGGTGCGGAAGTACGACTTGTAGGGGCGGACCTTCTTGGTCTGCCAGTCGACGCCCTGGGTGAGCGCGGGGTTGGTGTTGGCCGGGGAGACCTCGACCAGCTTGGCCGTGTCGAAGACCTTCTGCATGGACTCGCCGACCGAGGAGTTCAGCGGGCCGACGACGCCGAGGACGTCGTCGTTGGCGACGAGCTGGGTGGCGTTCTGCTGGCCGACGGAGGGCTGGCCCTGGTCGTCGAGGGCTTCGATCTCGAACTTGACGCCCTCGACGTAGTTCTCCTTGTTGGCCGTCTTGGCCGCGAGATCCACCGAGTTCTTGATGCCGAGGCCCAGCGCGGACAGGTCGCCGGTCAGCGGGGCGTCGACGCCGATGACGACGGTGGTGCCACCACCGCTGCCGCCGTTGCCGGAGTCCGAGCCGCCGTCGTCGTCGCGCGAGCCGCAGGCGGTGAGGGTGAGCGCTCCCGCCGCCAGAGCGGCGGTGATGGCGATGAGCGAACGTTGACGCACGATCAGTCCTTTCCCTGGCACAGCCGCGTCCCCGTGGAAGCGGCCGAGTCGAGCGCTGGGCCGAAGTGACAATCGGACTGCGCGGTGACTGGCCGTGACTCTAAGCGTGTGTGGGGAACGTGGAGGAGGGTCTGACTCAGGCTGTGACGCTCTTGTTATGACACGGGGTAATGCAGAGCGGTACTGGCTGGGAAGAAGGGCGGAATTCCGGCCGATTCGCCCGGTCCACATGGTGAGAACTCGCAGGACTGACGGGTGGAGTTCAGGTGTCTGGGGCGTTTTGGTGATTACCTGGAATCGTTGCTGCAGGCGACCTGAAGGGCCTGGGAGAGGTCCTGCGCATAGCGTGGTCCGAGGATGAAACTGTGGGCTTGTATTGCGCGCGTATTACGCAGCGTTACGTCCAGGAAAGGGAGGCCGAGGTTCCGGGGTGCTTTTTCGCATTCCGTCACCCTCAGCGTCACGATGATCTTGCGGGCCGAATGCGACTTTGTCTGGAAAGGTGCCGCGGGCGAGGAAGTCATCGCGAGGCCGTCGTAGGGCTGGGCCAGGCGCGTCACGGTGACGGGCGGGCCGGACTCCACGCTCAGCAGCACCGCGAAGCTGAAGCCGCCGCTCCGGCCGTCGCTCCGTCCGCCGGGACCGCCGTCGCCGGGCACCTCGTTCAGATAGGCGAGATCCACCACGTGGACGGGGTACGGCGGCGGAGGGGGCGGTGGCGGCTGCCCCGGCCGGCCGGCGTACAGATAGCCGCCGCCCGCCAGTACGGCGAGCACCGCGGCGCCGCCCAGGACGGTCCTGCGGCGCCTGGCCAGGCGTCCCGGCGGTCGTGCCGCCGGTCGGGGAACGTCCCCGGTGTCCCGGGCGTGGGTGCCCTCGCCCGGCTCGACGGGGCCGGTGCCGCTCATCGCCACGGTCCTCGCGTCGGGGCGCCCTCGCGGTACGCCTCGGCGCACCGGTCGCGGGCCTGACGGTCGATCAGACTCCGTGCGGCACGCGTGCCTTGCTCGCTTCGGACGGCCCGCGCGTCCGCCAGGACCTCGCGCAGGACGCCGTACTGACGGTCGGACAGGCCCATCGACTGGTAGTCGCCGTAGGGGGTGGCGCCGTCGAGCGCCTCACGGGCCCAGTGGCGGACGGCGGTCGTACACAACTCCGCGGGGGAGAGGGGCCGTCGGGGCGACGCGGATGCCGATGCCGGTGGCGTCGGGGCCGCTTCGCCGGCGGCGCGGGAAGGGCGCCGGTCGGCGGGGGAGTCGCCGCAGGCCGTGGCCAGGGCGCCGGCCGGCAGGGTCAGCGCCAGCGCCGCCAGGGCGCGGGCGAGGCGGAGCCGTCGAGCCGTCGCCCCCGGCCAGGGGGTCTCTCCCCGTCCCATGCCCCGAAGCTAGGGCGCCGGGTGGCCGGGGGCAATGCCGCGGGCACCGAGCGCCGCTCAGCCGGCCGCGCCCGCCTGCGCCCCGTCCCCCGGCCGCACGTCCCGCAGCAGGCAGGTCAGCCGCGCGGTGCACACCCGGCGGTCCTGCTCGTCGCTGATCACGATCTCGTACGTCGCCGTCGACCGGCCCCGGTGCACCGGCGTGGCCACTCCGGTGACCAGACCGGATCGGACGCCGCGGTGGTGGGTGCAGTTCAGGTCGACGCCGACGGCGATCTTGGAGGCGCCGCCGTGCAGCATCGAGCCGACCGAGCCGAGCGTCTCGGCCAGCACGGCGGAGGCGCCGCCGTGCAGCAGCCCGTACGGCTGGGTGTTGCCCTCGACCGGCATGGTGCCGACGACCCGGTCGGCCGAAGCCTCGACGATCTGGACGCCCATGCGCGTCCCGAGGTGTCCTGCGGAGAAGAGCGCGGGCAGGTCGACGCCGAGCGCGGCGTACTCGTCGACGACCTCCTGCGGGAACTGCACCTGCTGCTGCTCACCCATGGGCCCGGCTCCGTTTCGTCACTCGATCTGCGGCGGGCGCCGGGAGTCCGCGGGCGGACCGCCGACGCTGCTGAGCAAACGCTCAGTCGGTCGCCGATTGTTCCAGACGGACGACGACCGACTTGCTGGCCGGGGTGTTGCTGGTGTCCGCGGTGGCGTCCAGCGGCACCAGGACGTTGGTCTCCGGGTAGTACGCCGCCGCGCAGCCCCGGGCCGTCGGGTAGTGCACGACGCGGAAGCCGGGCGCCCGGCGCTCGACGCCGTCCTTCCACTCGCCGACCAGGTCGACGTACGCGCCGTCCCGCACGCCGAGCCGGCGGGCGTCCTCCGGATGGACGAGGACCACCCGGCGGCCGTTCCTGATCCCCCGGTAGCGGTCGTCCAGGCCGTAGATCGTGGTGTTGTACTGGTCGTGCGAGCGCAGCGTCTGCAGCAGCAGCCGGCCCTCGGGCAGCTCGGGGTACTCGACCGGAGCGGCGGTGAAGTTGGCCTTGCCGGTGGCCGTCGGGAAGCGGCGCTCGTCGCGCGGGGCGTGCGGCAGGGCGAAGCCCCCCGGGCGGGCCACGCGCGCGTTGAAGTCCTCGAAGCCCGGGATCACCCGGCCGATGCGGTCGCGGATCGTCGCGTAGTCCTTCTCGAACTCCTCCCAGGGCGTGGAACTGCGCTCGCCCAGCACCCGGCGCGCCAGCCGGCACACGATGGCCGGCTCCGACAGCAGGTGCCGGCTCGCGGGCTCCAGCCGCCCGCGCGAGGCGTGCACCATGCCCATGGAGTCCTCGACGGTGACGAACTGCTCGCCGCCGCCCTGCAGATCCCGCTCGGTGCGGCCGAGCGTCGGCAGGATCAGGGCCCGCGCGCCCGTGACGGCGTGCGAGCGGTTCAGCTTCGTCGACACGTGCACGGTGAGCCGGGCCCGTCGCATCGCCGCCTCGGTGACCTCCGTGTCGGGGGAGGCGGAGACGAAGTTGCCGCCCATGGCGAAGAACACCTTGGCCTCGCCGTCGCGCATCGCCCGGATGGCGCGTACGACGTCGTAGCCGTGCTCGCGCGGCGGGGCGAAGCCGAACTCCTTCTCCAGCGCGTCCAGGAACGCGGGCGCCGGGCGCTCGAAGATGCCCATGGTGCGGTCGCCCTGCACGTTGGAGTGGCCGCGGACCGGGCAGACGCCCGCACCCGGACGGCCGATGTTGCCGCGCAGCAGGAGGAAGTTGACGACCTCGCGGATGGTGGGCACGGAGTGCTTGTGCTGGGTCAGGCCCATCGCCCAGCACACGATGGTGCGCTTCGAGGCGAGCACCATGCGCAGGGCCTCCTCGATCTCCGCGCGGGTGAGGCCGGTCGCCGCGAGGATCGCCTCCCAGTCGGCGGCACGGGCCGCCTCGGCGAACTCCTCGTACCCGTGGGTGTGTTCCCGGACGAACGCCTCGTCGACGGCGCCCTCCGTCTGGAGGATCAGCTTGTTCAGGAGTCGGAAGAGGGCCTGGTCGCCGCCGATGCGGATCTGCAGGAACAGGTCGGTGAGCGCGGCGCCCGCGGTGAGGCCCTTGGGGGTCTGCGGGTTCTTGAAGCGCTCCAGGCCCGCCTCGGGCAGCGGGTTGACGCTGATGATCTTCGCCCCGCCGGCCTTGGCCTTCTCCAGGGCGGAGAGCATGCGCGGGTGGTTGGTGCCCGGATTCTGGCCGGCCACGATGATCAGGTCCGACTTGTACAGGTCCTCCAGCAGGACGCTGCCCTTGCCGACGCCGATGGTCTCGGACAGGGCCGAGCCGGACGACTCGTGGCACATGTTGGAGCAGTCCGGCAGGTTGTTCGTGCCCAGCTCCCGCGCGAAGAGCTGGTAGAGGAAGGCCGCCTCGTTGCTGGTGCGCCCGGAGGTGTAGAAGACCGCCTCGTCGGGCGAGTCCAGGGCGGCGATCTCCTCCGCCACGATGTCGAAGGCGCGCTCCCAGGTGACCGGTTCGTAGTGCTCGCCGCCCTCCGGGAGGTACACCGGGTGCGTGAGCCGTCCCTGCTGGCCCAGCCAGTAGCCGCTGCGGGTGGCGAGGTCGGCCACGGAGTGCGCGGCGAAGAACTCGGGGGTGACCCGGCGCAGGGTGGCCTCCTCGGCCACGGCCTTGGCGCCGTTCTCGCAGAACTCCGCCTTGTGGCGGTGGTCCGGCTCGGGCCAGGCGCAGCCCGGGCAGTCGAAGCCGTCCTTCTGGTTGACGCTCAGCAGGGTCAGCGCGGTCCGCTTCACGCCCATCTGCCGTTGCGCGATCCGCAGGGTGTGGCCGATGGCCGGGATGCCCGCCGCCGCGTGCTGGGGCTCCGTGACCTGCGGGGCGTCCTGGACCGGATCACCCTTGGGCGGCTTGGTGGCCATCGCGCGCTCCTTCGCTTACGCGTGTGAGGTACGTCTCCGATCCTCGCACGTCACGGTGACGGCGACGGAGGCCGGGCGGACCGTATTCCGGAAGCGGGGGCCGCGGCGGCGGGCGCGGGCCGGTCGGCGCCGGCGGCGAGGGCGGGGCCGAGTGTCAGTGGTCCGTGGCAGGATCGGGGACGTGGCAGAGACAGCATCGAAGAAGACCGACAGCACCCCCGGCGGCGGCCGTCCGCGCCTGATGCTCATGGACGGGCACTCGCTGGCCTACCGCGCGTTCTTCGCGCTGCCCGCGGAGAACTTCACGACCGCGACGGGCCAGCCGACCAACGCGATCTACGGCTTCGCGTCGATGCTGGCGAACACGCTGCGTGACGAGGCGCCGACCCACTTCGCGGTGGCGTTCGACGTCTCCCGCAAGACCTGGCGTTCCGAGGAGTTCACCGAGTACAAGGCGAACCGCTCCAAGACCCCGGACGAGTTCAAGGGCCAGGTCGAGCTGATCGGCGAGCTGCTGGACGCCATGCGCGTGCAGCGCTTCGCCGTCGAGGGATTCGAGGCGGACGACGTGATCGCCACGCTCGCCACGCAGGCCGAGGCCGAGGGCTTCGACGTGCTGATCGTCACCGGCGACCGGGACTCCTTCCAGCTGGTCAGCGAGCACACCACGGTGCTGTATCCGACCAAGGGCGTCTCCGAGCTGACCCGTTTCACGCCGGAGAAGGTCTTCGAGAAGTACGGACTGACCCCAGCGCAGTACCCCGACTTCGCGGCACTGCGCGGCGACCCGTCCGACAACCTGCCGGGCATCCCGGGCGTCGGCGAGAAGACCGCCGCGAAGTGGATCAACCAGTTCGGATCCTTCGCGGAGCTGGTCGAGCGCGTCGACGAGGTCAAGGGCAAGGCCGGGCAGAATCTCCGCGACCACCTGGAGTCCGTGAAGCTCAACCGCCGGCTCACCGAGCTGGAGCGGCGGGTCGAGCTGCCGAAGACGGTCACCGACCTGGAGCGGACGGCGTACGACCGCAAGGGCGTCGCGATGATCCTGGACACCCTGGAGATCCGCAACCCGTCCCTGCGGGAGCGGCTGTACGCCGTCGACCCCGGCGCCGAGGAGGCCGAGGCGACCCCGGTCGTGGCGGACGGAGTGGAGCTGGACGGCACCGTGCTGGGCACCGGCGAGGTGGCCGGCTGGCTCGCCGAGCACGGCACGCGGCCCCTCGGTGTGGCCACGGTCGACACCTGGGCGCTGGGCACCGGCTCGGTCGCCGAGGTCGCGCTCGCCGCGGCCGACGGGAAGGCCGCCTGGTTCGACCCGACGGAGCTGGACGAGGCCGACGAGGCGGCGTTCGCGGCCTGGCTGTCCGACCCGGACCGGCCCAAGGTCCTGCACAACGCCAAGGGCGCCATGCGCGTCTTCGCCGAGCACGGCTGGAGCGTCGCCGGCGTCGGCATGGACACCGCGCTCGCCGCCTATCTGGTCAAGCCGGGCCGCCGCTCCTTCGACCTGGACGCGCTCTCCCTGGAGTACCTGCACCGCGAGCTGGCCCCCGCCGCCGCGGCCGACGGCCAGCTCGCGGTGCAGGTA
>MUMD01000193.1 GCA_002155895.1 Streptomyces rochei | reverse complement strand
GAGCGGCGGACCGGCCAGGGTGGCGAGGATCGCGTCGGGGCGGAACAGCCGGGCCGGGGACGTGCGCATGCTGGTGACGTCCCACAGCGCCGAGGCCGCCGCGTACGAGCCGGTGGCCGCCCGCGTCATGCGGCGCGTGTACGCCGTCACCACACGGTCGGCGGCGCTCGGCCGCCCGCCGCGCACGCCCGGGTAGTGGACGTCCTGGCTCACGGCCGTGAGCCACGCCGCGTCCACCGAGCGCGCCGCGCTCCGCACCGCCCGCCGGGCCAGACCGGGCGCGGCGGCGTCACCGGCGCGGGCCAGCTCCCGCCCGAGCGCCCGCGCGCCGAACGCCGCCACCGACATGCCCTGCCCGTACGCCGGGTTGAACGTGGCCAGCGCGTCCCCGAGGACGACGAGCCCCTCCGGCCAGCGCGGGGCGTCCTCCAGGTAGCGCCGCACGTTGCTGGTCGACCGGCTCAGGTGGACGTCGGTGAGCGGCTGCGCGCCGGAGATCAGCCGGCCCACGATCGGGTCGGGCAGGGCCAGCGCGTACCGCAGGAACCCCTCCGGATCGGCGGGCGGTTCACCGCCGCGCGAGCCGCCGCAGCTGACCAGCCAGCGGTCGCCCTCCACCGGCATCACCATCGCGCTGCGGGCGGGCCGCCCCGCGTACGGGTCGGCGTGCACGACGGTCAGCGGAAACCGTTCCGCCCCCGGCGGCACCCGGTACAGGCGCGAGGCGTTTACCAGCCCCGCGTCCACGGTCCGCACCCGGACGCCGGACAGCCCGAGCCCGTCCAGCCAGGCGAGGACCCGTGTGCCGCGCCCGCTCGCGTCGACGACCAGATCGGCGTCGAGCCCGGTCTCCGGGCCGCCGCCCGGGGCCGCGATCCGCACCCCCCGCACCCGTGCCGCGGACCCGGTCAGCCCCACCGCCGCCGCCCTGCGCACCTCGACCCGGCAGTGCGCGCGCACCGCCTCGCGCACCGTCCAGTCCAGCAGCGCCCGGGTGCAGGTGAGCATGACGGGACCGGTCCGGCGCCACCGCCGCAGCCAGCCCTCGGGGGTGCGGGCCAGCGTCCCCGAACTGAGCGACACCTCGTGGGCGCCGGCGGCGAGGAGCCGCGCCCGCAGACCGGCCCCCGGCACCAGCTCCTCCATCGCGGTCAGCCCGCCGCCCATCAGCAGATGCGCGTGCCGCCCCTGCGGCAGCCCCCGGCGGTGCTCCGGTCCCTCGGGCAGCTCGTCGCGGTCCAGGACCACCACCTCGTCCAGGCCGGCCCTGGACAGCACGGCCGCGGCCAGCATTCCGGCCGGCCCGGCACCGACGACTACGGCTCTACGCGACATGAGACTCCTCCGGTCCGGTGACGGGTCCGGCCGGGCGGGGCGGCACCGGTCCGTTCGACGCGGCGTCCCCGGCGGCCGGTCGGTCCAGGGCCCGGGCCAGCTCCACCAGTCCGCCGGGTCCGGGGACCTCGGTGGCGTGCAGGCGGTAGGAACCGGTGGACCGGGGCGGTTCCTCGCGGGCGACGGCCCGGCGCGCGGCGTCGGCGAGCATGGCCGCCTCCGCCGCCAGCCGGGCCTCGTGGGGGGTGCGGCCCGCGCTCAGGGCGGTGTCCCGCACCCGCTCGCGGACCCGGTGGTCGAAGTACGGGGCCAGCGTGAGCAGGGCGTCGTGGATGGACACCTCGCGCCACTGCAGCCGCTCCCGCGGCAGCCGCCACCAGGCGGCCGGCTGCTCGGGCGCGGTGCACACCGGCTTCACCAGGGACCACAGGGGCTCCAGCCGCCGGTGGTCGTCCAGCCCCCGCCACTGCGCGAGCACGGGGGGCAGCAGCCTCGGCAGCACGAACCCGGCCGAGCACAGCACGGCGGCCAGCGAGGCCATCGGCGGGGCGACGTCGGTGGACAGGAAGTCGAGGTCGTGCCCGTACCAACGCGCCACGACGGCGGTGTACTTGGTCAGCTGGAAACCCAGGACGTCCAGGAGCGCCCCCAGCAGGATCAGCCGCAGCCCGGCGCGCAGCAGCCCGCCCACCTCCCGGCCCCACTTCACGCAGACCGCGCACATCACCAGCATCGCCGCACTGTGCCCGAGCAGGTACAGCAGGATCATCTCCCGCATGAACGGGGTGGCCGCGTAGTACGTG
Organism: Streptomyces rochei; assembly: GCA_002155895.1. Classification (GTDB taxonomy): domain Bacteria; phylum Actinomycetota; class Actinomycetes; order Streptomycetales; family Streptomycetaceae; genus Streptomyces; species Streptomyces rochei. The sequence goes on along the minus strand of MUMD01000193.1, from coordinate 13,753 downwards.
TCGAGGTCGGTCAGCCGCTCGGTGCGCGCGTCGGCGAGGGCGAACAGCACCACGATCGCGGCCACCAGCAGCCCGTAGGCGGCCATGGTCCGCAGCACCAGGCGCCGCACCCGCCGCCGGGGACCGCCCCGCCAGTTGATCAGCAGGACCAGCACCGCGCAGCTGTACGCGGAGAGCATGCCGTAGGTGAGCGGGGCGCCGAAGTTGGGGACGCCGGTGAGGTCGTTGACGGTGGCGAGGGTGGCCGGCGCGGCGCACACGAAGACCAGGGCGCCCAGCAGGACCGCCGCGCAGGTGGACAGGGTCAGCGGATGGCGCACGGCCGTGCGCGGGCGGCGGAACAGCAGCACGGACGTCGCCCCGAACACGAGGGCCGCGAAGTACACGACGAGGCTCATGCCGGGTGGCCCCCCTCGTCCCGGTGCCGGTTCACGCGGCGCCCGCCGTGGTCGTGCCGCTCGGCGTGGTCGTGCCGCCCGCCGTCGTCGTGCCGCTCGGCGCGGCGGTGGCCGGCGGCACCGGCGCGGCGCCGGCCAGCGCGTCGGCGATCCGGCCGAGGGCGGCCGGCCCCGGCAGCCGGGCCGGCAGCACCCCCGGGGCGCCGGCGGCCGGCGGGGCCCCGCCCGCCCGGTCGGCCTCGCGGCGCACCGCGGCGCCGATCACCGCGGCCCAGGCGGCGGCGTCGGCCCGCTCCGGGTCCCGCGTCGCCGCCAGCGAGGCGGCGCGGGCCCGGTCGTACAGGTCCCCGTCGAAGTACGCCTGGAGGTGGCTCAGCGCGTTGTGGATGCTGGTCTGACGCCACACCAGCCGGGTCGTCGGCGAGGCGAGACGCGGCCGGGGCAGCCGCAGCGTCCGCCGGGTCAGCAATTCGTCCAGCGCCCGCTCCAGGGGCGCGAGCCGGGCGTAGCCGTGCCGGGCCCGGGACCACTCGGCCGCCCGTGGCGACACCAGCGGGACCAACACGCCGACGACCGTCAGCAGCGCGCCGAGCCCCGCCGCCGCCGGGGAGACGGTGGTGCCGAGGGCCGACCAGTCGCGCCCCGACCAGCGGGCGCCCACCGCGACGAGCTTGGCCACGCTGTAGCCGGCGCCGCACAGCGAGCCGGTGCCGAGCAGGAGCAGCCCCGCCCGCAGCCCGCCCCGTACCCGGCGTGCCCAGCACAGCGCCGACACCGCGGTGACGCTCGCCGCGGTCAGGTGCGCCAGCAGGTACAGCAGGATCATCTGGGCGAGGAACGGGGTCGTCGCGTAGTAGGTGTCCAGGTCGGTGCGGCGCTCCACGGGAGCGTCCCCGAGGAGGAAGGTGACCGCGATGCCGAGGAGCACGGCGGCGTAGGCGAGCCGCCAGCGGCGGGCGATCCGCCGCACCCCCGGCCCGCCCCGCCAGTGCACGACCAGGACCTGGGAGGCGGCGCAGTACCCGGTGATGGCCGCGTAGGTGAGCGGCGCGGCGAGGTTCGGCACCCCGCTGAGCCGGTTGACGGCGCCCACCGTCGGCGGCGCCCCGAGCAGGAAGCAGAGCCCGGCCAGCCCCAGCACCGCGCAGATGGCCCGCAGATACGGGTCGCGGCGGTGCCGCAGCAGGTCGGGGGCCCGGACCAGCAGGCCGAGCCACAGCACGCCGCAGCTCACGTAGTTGATCAGGCCGTTCACCTCGTCGTCCCGCGGTAGTTGAGCGCCGCGCCGATGCGTCCGGCGAGGTCCTGCGGGTCGTCGGGGTCGCCGCCCTCGGCGGCGAACACCGAGTCGGTGGACGCCTCCAGCCAGGTGCGCAGCCGGCGGCCCATCAGCATGCCGAAGCGGTCCGCCTCCTGCTCCTCGGCCAGCGAGAAGTCGGTGCGCGCGGCGACCTGTCCGAGCCGTCCGTCCGCGTCCGCGTCGGCCCGGCGGCGGTTCATGTGCCACACCTCGTGGCAGAGGATCACGATCTGGTGCCAGACGGCGGCGCGTTCGTCCACCACGACGTCGTCGTGGCTGTCGCGCTCCAGCCACAGCCCGCTGGCGGTGTGCGGCGGGAAGGCCGCGCGGTGGACGACGACCTCCCGTCCCCGCCACGCGCTGACGGAGGCGACCAGTGCCTCGAACAGCACCTCGGGGTCGGCCGGGACCGGCACCCGGATGGGGTCGACGAGGGCGTCGGCGAGACGCCGCATCTCCTTCCTGGTGCCCACCGCTGTCTCCCTGTTCCCCCGAAGCCGAGTGCTTTTCCAAGGCCGTTCGAGCGTACGCGGAGGGAAGTGCCCGTATCGAGTTCTTGTCCGAAGCATTGACGTGCCGTCCCTGGCCCCTTACGGTCCCGTTCGAAGTTACGGGCGCCTTTCGATATCTCGAACAATTCGCGCCGACATCTCGAACGACTCCATGAGCAGATAGGGCAGGGCATGGGACGACCTGACCTCAATCGCAGGCACTTTCTGGCCGCGGCCGGTGCCCTGACGGTCGCGGGCAGCTTCGGCTTCGCGGCCCTCGGCACGGGCGCCGACGCCCTGGCCTCCGACGCGGACACCCGCGTGCGCTACTGGAACCTCTTCAGCGGCGGCGACGGATACAACATGATCGCGATGCTGGACGCCTTCCGGAAGGACCACCCCGGCATCGACGTGAAGGACTCCACCCTCCAGTGGGGCAGCCCCTTCTACACCAAGCTCGCCATGGCGGCCGCCGGCAACCGCGCGCCGGACCTCGGCGTCATGCACCTGGGCCGCGTCACCGGCTTCTCGCCCGGCCGCCTCCTGGACCCCTGGGACGTCGGCCTGCTCGCGAAGTACGGCGTCAAGGAGGCCGACTTCAACCCCGAGCTGTGGCGGCGCGCCGTCATCGACGGCAAGCTCTACGCCCTCCCGCTCGACATCCACGTCCAGCTCTGCTTCTACCGCAAGGACGTGCTGAAGAAGGCGGGCCTGCTCGGCGACGACGGCCGGATGGTCCCGGTGACCTCCGTCGACGAGTGGTTCGACGTGCTCAAGGAGGCCCGGAAGGCCACCGCGAAGGGCCTGCAGACCATCGGCTTCTGGCACAACGACCAGAACTTCCAGTGGTGGTTCTTCGTCGCCTTCTACACCCAGCTCGGCGGCACCTGGTTCGACGACGCCAACACCGAGGTCACCTTCGACACCGACAAGGCCGTCCGGGTACTGGAGTTCCTGCGCAGGCACGTCGCCGACGGCTACGCCAACCCCGGCTACGGAGGCGGCGCGGGCGCCGAACAGTTCGTCAACGGCGCCCCCTTCGCCTGGGAGGGCAACTGGTCGGTGCCGGTCTTCTCCGGGGCGGAACTGGACTACGGCGCCACCCCGCTGCCGCCCGTCTTCGGCCGGCCCGCCACCCACGCCGAGTCGCACTCCTTCGTCCTGCCCCACCAGGCGAACCGCGGCGGCGCCGCCAACGAGGCCGCGCACCGGCTCGCCGCCTACGTCGTCCAGCACGCCCGCCAGTGGGCGGCCGGCGGCCACATCCCCGCCTACACGCCCACCCTGTCCACGGCCGCGTACCGGGAACTGCGACCGCAGAACGAGTACGCCGGCGCGATGGACCACCAGGCCACCGAGCCGAAGGTGTGGTTCGCCGGCTCCACCGGCATCCTCGCCCAGCGCGTCGGCCCGGTCGTCGTCTCCTCGACGACCGGCTCGGCGAAGCCCGAGGCCGCCGCCCGCCGCATGAAGGGCGTCCTCACCGACCTGCTCGGCACGAAGAACCCCATGGACGGCAGGACCGCCGCGCAAGGAGGTGCGGCCGCATGACGACGACCAGCGCTGAAACGATCATCCGCCCGGCGCGCGCGAGGACCGCCGCGGCCGGCGCCACCGTCCGCCGCAGGCAGGGCTTCCAGCACGGCGGCTGGTTCGTCGCCCCGTTCCTCGCCCTCTTCGCGCTCTTCGTGATCTGGCCGCTGCTGCGCGGCCTCTACCTCAGCTTCACCGACGCCAACATCTCCGGCGACGGCGCGAGCTTCGTCGGCCTCGACAACTACCGCGAGGCCCTCCAGGACCCGCTGATGTGGGACGCGTTCGGCCACAGCGCGTACTTCACGCTGCTGGTGGTGCCCTGCATCACGGTCCTCGCCTTCCTCCTCGCGATGCTCGCCCACCACATCGAACGCGGCAAGTGGCTGTGGCGGCTGTGCTTCTTCATGCCGTTCCTGCTGCCGTCCACCGTCGCCGCCAACCTGTGGCAGTGGCTGTTCAACCCCGGCACCGGCATGGTCAACCACGTCTTCGGCCTGGACACCCCCTGGCTGACCGACAAGTCCTACGCGCTGCTCGCGGTCGTCATCACCACCCTGTGGTGGACGGTCGGCTTCAGCTTCCTGCTCTACCTCGCCGCCCTCCAGGGCATCCCCGCCCACCTCTACGAGGCCGCCAAGCTGGACGGCGCGAACGCCTGGCACCGCACGCTCCACATCACGCTGCCGATGCTGCGCAACATCACCGGCCTGGTCGTCGCCCTCCAGATCCTCGCCTCGCTCCAGGTCTTCGACCAGGCCGTCGTCATGCAGGACTTCGGGCCCGGCCCCGAGGAATCGACCCGGACCTTCGTCCAGTACACCCTCGAACAGGGCTTCACCAGCTACCGCGTGGGCTACGCCTCCGCGATCTCCATCATCTTCTTCGTGCTCATCGCGGCCGTCGCCCTCGCCCGGATGTGGCTGCTGCGCAACCGTGAGGAGGGCGGCCGATGACCACCGCCGCACCGACGATCCGCACCAGGCCCCGCCGGAGCTGGACCCCCGGTCAGATCGTGCTCACGCTCCTCGGCACCGCCGTCTCCGCCGTGTTCCTCGCCCCCCTCGCCTGGGCCCTGTTCACCTCGCTCAAGTCGGAGACCGAGGCCGTCGAGGTGCCCACGCACTGGCTGCCCGAGGACTGGACCGGCCAGGCGTGGACCGCCCTCTTCGAGACCGGCAACATCACCGACTGGTTCGTCAACTCCCTCGTCGTGTCGGTCTGCGTCACGACGGTGGTCCTGCTGGTGAGCGCGCTGGCCGGTTACGGCTTCGCCCGCACCGAGTTCCGCGGCAAGGGCGCCCTGATGGCCCTGGTGATGGCCGGCCTCATGATCTCCCCGGCGGTGCTCGGCGTGCCCCTGTTCACGACCGTCCAGCAGATGGGGATGGTCGATACCTACTGGGGCATGATCCTGCCGCAGTGCGCGCCCGCCGCGATGGTCTACATCCTCTACAAGTTCTTCCAGGGCATCCCGCGCGAACTGGAGGAGGCCGCCTTCATCGACGGCGCCGGCCGCTGGCGGGTCTTCTTCACCGTCATCGTGCCGCTCTCCCGCCCCTCGCTCGCGGCGGTCGGCATCTTCACCTTCATCAGCTCCTGGAACAACTTCCTGTGGCCCTACATGGTCACCAACAACCCCGACCTGATGACCATGCCGAACGGCATCGCGACCGTCATGAACTCCTACGGCATCCAGTGGGCCCAGCTGATGGCCGGCGGCCTCATGGCCGGTCTGCCCCTGATCATCGTCTTCGTCTTCTTCCAGCGGCAGATCGTGGCGGGCGTCGCCCACACGGGATTGGCGGGACAGTGACCGTCCGCAGAACCCTCACCGCCGTCGCGGCGGCGGCCCTCGTGGCCCTGCTGCCCCACACGGCCCAGGCGGCGCAGAGCTACCCCGACCCGCGCCCCCTCACCGGCCAGGAGATCATCCACGACCCCACCGTGCTGCGCCTGAAGTCGGGCGGCTACGTCGCCTACTCCACCGGCGGTGCCATCGGCGCCCGCCTCTCCGAGGACGGCAGGCACTGGGACGACGCGGGCAACGCCTTCGCCGAGCCCCCGGCCTGGTGGTACGAGTACAACGACACCGGCGACCCGTGGGCGCCCGACCTCTCCTACCGCGCCGGCCGCTACTGGCTCTACTACGCGGTCTCCTCCTGGGGCACCAACCACTCCGCGATCGGCGTCGCCACCTCCGCCACGGGCCTGCCCGGCACCTGGACCGACCACGGCAAGGTCTTCTCCTCCGAGACCACCGACACCTGGAACGCCATCGACCCGGCGGTCGTCCGCGCCGACGGCAGACTGTGGATGTCCTTCGGCTCCTACTGGTCCGGCATCCGCATGGTCGAGCTGGACCCGGCGACGGGCAAGGCCGTCGAGGACGCCCGGGTCCACCACCTGGCGACCCGGCCGGACGAGCCGTACGCGGTCGAAGGCCCGGAGATCGTCAAACACGGCCGGTACTACTACCTCTTCGCCTCCCACGACGCCTGCTGCTCGGGTGTGAACAGCACCTACAAGATCAAGGTCGGCAGGTCCGCGTCCGTCACCGGCCCCTACGTCGACAGCACGGGCAAGCCGCTGCTGGAAGGCGGCGGCGACCTGCTCCTGCAGGGCCACGGCCGCTACCTCGGCACCGGCGGCCAGTCGGTCTTCCGCGACCGGGGCCGCGACTGGCTGGCGTACCACTACTACGACGCGCGGGACGAAGGCACGCCCAAGCTCGGTCTGAACGTCCTGACCTGGACGAAGGACGGCTGGCCGGCCGTCGGCCGGTGACCCCCGCGCACTCTGACCGCTCACGACACCGAAACCCCCGAAAGGCAGCGATGCGAACCGCCCGCTTCACCCTCGACCCCGCCTTCACCGTCGGTGAGGTCAACCCCCGCCTCTTCGGCTCGTTCGTGGAACACCTCGGCCGCTGCGTCTACACCGGCATCTTCGAACCCGGCCACCCCGCCGCCGACGAGGACGGCATACGGACCGACGTGCTGGACCTCGTCCGCGAACTCGGCGTCACCGCCATCCGCTACCCCGGCGGCAACTTCGTCTCCGGTTACAAGTGGGAGGACTCGGTCGGCCCGGTCGAGGACCGCCCCCGCCGCCTCGACCTGGCCTGGCGCACCACGGAGTCCAACCGCTTCGGCCTGTCCGAGTACATCGCCTTCCTCAAGAAGGTCGGCCCGCAGGCCGAACCGATGATGGCGGTCAACCTCGGCACCCGCGGCGTCGCCGAGGCCCTCGAACTCCAGGAGTACGCCAACCACCCCTCCGGCACCGCCCTGTCCGACCTGCGCGCCGAGCACGGCGACAAGGACCCCTTCGGCATCCGCCTGTGGTGCCTGGGCAACGAGATGGACGGCCCCTGGCAGACCGGCCACAAGACCGCCGAGGAGTACGGCCGCCTCGCCGCCGAGACCGCCCGCGCCATGCGCCAGATCGACCCCGACCTCGAACTGGTCGCCTGCGGTTCCTCCGGCCAGTCCATGGAGACCTTCGCCGCGTGGGAGGCGACCGTCCTCCAGGAGACCTACGACCTGGTCGACCACATCTCCCTGCACGCCTACTACGAGCCGCACGACGGCGACGTCGACTCCTTCCTCGCCTCCGCCGTGGACATGGAGTCGTTCATCGAGAACGTCGTCGCCACCTGCGACCACGTGGGCGCCCGCCTCAAGTCCAAGAAGAAGATCAACCTCTCCTTCGACGAGTGGAACGTCTGGTACATGACCAAGACCCAGGCGGAGGTGAGCGCCCTCGACTGGCCCGAGGCCCCCCGCCTGCTGGAGGACAACTACAGCGTCACCGACGCGGTCGTCTTCGGCTCGCTGCTCATCGCCCTGCTCAGGCACGCCGACCGCGTCACCGTCGCCTGCCTCGCCCAGCTCGTCAACGTCATCGCCCCGATCATGACCGAACCGGGCGGCCCGGCCTGGCGCCAGACGACGTTCTTCCCCTTCGCCCAGGCGTCCGCGTACGGCCGCGGCGAGGTCCTGGACGTCCGGGTGGACTCACCGACGTACGAGACGAAGAGGTACGGCGAGGCCGACCTGCTGCACGCCACCGCAGTGCGCGCCGAGGACGGCTCGGTCACCGTCTTCGCCGTCAACCGCTCGCGCACCGAGTCGCTGCCGCTGGAGGTCGCCCTCAACGGCCTCGGCCTCGGTGAGGTCGTCGAGCACAGCGCCCTGGCGGACGCCGACCCCGACGCCCGCAACACCCTCGCCGAGCCCGAGCGGGTCGTCCCGCACGCGGTGGACGGCACGGTCCTGGACGAGGGCGGCCTGCGGGCCACCCTGGAGCCGCTGTCCTGGAACGTGATCCGGCTGCGCTAGGGACCGTCGTCCGGGTCAGCGGCGCCGGCCGGGGGAGGCGACCGGTTCCACCGGCACCCCTCCGGCCGCGCCGCCCAGCAGTTCCAGGCGGACCGTCCCGAGCCCCGACTCCGCCTCGCCGTCGGACAGCACCGCGAGGGCCAGGGTGTTGACGGCGGCGCGGGTGCGCAGGATGCCGTTGGGCAGGACGAAGGTGTGCGGCTCGCCCGGGCCGTCGCCCGCGTGCTCGCCCATGTTCCAGCCGTTCAGGAAGACCTGGGCGCGGACGCCGCGGCCCGGCCCGTCCCCGACGACCAGCCCCACGGACGCGTCGACGTCCGGCGGCACGTCCAGCCGGAAGGTGGTCCGGTACCAGGTCACGCCCTGGCGCCGGCGGCCCCGGTGGGGGAGGGACACGGCCTCCCAGTCGCCGTCGTCGTACCCGGGCAGGTGCCAGCCGTGCCGCTCCCCGAACAGCCCGCCGTGGTTCAGCGGACCGCGCACGGGGTCGGGGGCGGCCGCGCCCATGATCCGCCACGCCACCTTCGGCGCGGCCCCCTCGAAGGCGGCCGAGGCCAGCCCGCGGGCCGCCCGGTAGTCGTCCTGGGCGTGCTGGGTGCGCCGGACCAGTACCGACAGCACGGACCCGGCACCCGCGTCGGGCCGCCTCCGGCGCGCCTCGCGCAGGTCGTCCGGCAGCCGGAAACGGGCCGTGGCGGTTCTCGTGCCCCGCCCCTCGTCCCCGGCCACGCGGTGCGTCCCCAGCGGCTCCCCGTCCAGCCAGGCCATCAGCATCCCGCGCGCGCCCGTGCGGTAGGACAGCGACACCGTCTCCAGGCCCTCGGCGCCGGTGAGCCGGCCCCGGTACCAGACGTCGCCGTAGTGGAAGCCGTAGTCGTCGGCGAAGAGCACCGGCTGCCTCTCGGGCACCGGCGTGGTGCTCGTCGACGTCCCGCGGTCGGCGGCCTTCCACCCCGAGTCGTCGTAGCCGGGCCGGGACTCCGGGTTCTCCTCGCGGCGCCGCCAGCCGTCGAGCGCGGGCAGCACCAGCTCGGGCACCCCGGGCAGGGGCCAGGTGGCCAGCAGGCTGTGGGCGCGGCTGACCGAGGTGGCCACCGGGTCGCCGTTCCAGGTCACATCGGTGATGCCGTGCGGCGCCCACACCTCCAGACCGCACTCCTCGACGGTGTCGCCGGTCAGCCGGATCGTGGCACCGTCCAGGGCGACGTCCCGCAGCAGCGCCGGCCCGTGCACCAGCACCCGGCCCGACGGGGTCTCGTACGGCCACAGCCGCAGGGAGGCGGCGTCGTCGGCGAAGAGCAGGATCATGGTGCGCTCGGACTTGCCGCTGCGCACCCGCACCCGGGTCAGCCGGTTCTCCCCGAGGGGCACCGTGATGTGCAGTTTCCCGTGGTCGTACGCCCAGGCGGCCTCCTCGTCCAGCCTGGTGGGCCACGGTTCGTGCGGGCAGTCCAGCACCAGGTGCGCCATCTCCCCGGCCCGGCCGACGAAGGCGGCGACGTCCAGCCGCCCGACGCTCAGGGAGAGCATCGGCTGCACGTTGGCGTGCGCCACCCTGCGCCCCGAGCCCAGATGGAGCCCGGTGGCGAACAGCTTGGCGTCGCGGCCGGGGACGGTGACCTCCACGTCGGTCCCGCCCATCGGCAGGGTCGAGGTGACGGCGGTGGCGGAGTCGTTGCGCACGACGTACGCGTGGGTCCCGGTGTCCGGGTTGGCGACGTGCCGCACCCGGAGGCGGTCGTCGGCGGCCCGGACCTCGGCGGCCTCCTCCAGCCGGGTGAAGTCGGGCACGTGGCGCAGGAGTTGCCCGAGCTGGTGGAGCGGGGCCGCCTCGGCCGTCGGCCGCCGTGCCTCGTCGATCGCCGCGGTGGGGTCGTACGTCGGGCCGGGCGCGGACGGCGCGGGCAGCCAGCCCCAGGAGGTCCCGCCGAACGCCGTGTGCACGTGGTGCGGGGTGACGCCCTGCGCGAGGTGCCCCAGGTGGACCCGGCGCGCCTCGGCGGCGTCCCGGGTCCGCTCGCCGTCGGCCCGGGCGACGGGGCTGTCGGCGTGCAGCAGGGGTACGTCGATCCCGGCGGCGCGGATCTTCTCGTGCAGGCGGGTCAGCCCGGCGCGCCCGGGGGCGTCGAGGCGGTAGAGCAGGACGGTGCCGGTGCCGCGGCTGTACTGGTGCCGGGCGGCGATCGCGTTGACGCGGCGCAGCCAGTCGTCGGCGTGGCGCAGGTACGCGGGGTCGGTCGTGCGGGCCGCGCCCTCGACGGCCGTCAGCCAGCCGGGCAGGCCGCCGGCGTCCACGTCCGCGCCGATGTACGGGCCCGGGTCCAGGACGACGTACATCCGGGTCTCGGCGGCCGTGCGCAGGAACAGGTCCAGATCGCGGACGCCGGTGAAGTCGTACTTTCCGGGGGCGGGGGAGTGCAGGTTCCAGGCGAGGCGGACGTCGACCGCGTTGTAGCCGTACGCCCGCATCTTCTGCAGGACGTCCCGCCACAGGGAGGGGCTGGGCAGCCGGAAGGGGTGCATCTCGCCCGACCACAGGGCCAGGCGCCTGCCGTCGACCAGCAGGGAGTACCGGTCCAGGGCGATGTGGTGGCGCCTCCCGTCGGCGCCGGGCGGGCCGGGCGGAGGGCCGGTGGGCACCGGTCCGCGGGCTCCCGAGCGGGGCAGTGCCCGGCTGCTCACGCTGCCGCCGAGCGCCAGACCGAGGACGGTGGTGCCCGCGAGGGCGCTGAACGCTCGTCTGCCGAGCCTGCTGAGCTCCAAGGGAGCCTCTCCTGTTGCCGTGCTTCCGTGCTGCGCTGCCGGGCCATTGTCCACAACCGGAGCGGGGATGCGGAAAACGAACCCACGACGACACCGCCCGCACCGTGACCTACGGCGACTGCCCGGCCCAGGCCGGCGCACGTCCCGCCGCCCTCCGGAACGGTGTACCACCTGGCGGGGAAGGAGTGCCCGCGGGGTTGACGGCGCGACGGAGGGCCGCCGCGACGAGACCCGCTTCCACCGGCCCGGCGGCCGGCCCCGGTCACGACCCGGCCGGCCGGCACACCAGCGGTTTGTCCAGCTCGGAGCAGGGGCGGTGGCCCTGGGAGCGGATCATGTCCTTGCCGACCTCGGCGGCGAGGTAGCGCAGGAAGCCCGCGGCGATCGAGTCCGCGGGCGGCTCGCCGTAGGTGTAGGCGATCTCGGTCTCCCAGAAGGGATAGGCGCCCTGGTCGGCGCCCTCCAGCGTCGCCGGGTAGCCGTCGATGCGCACCTGGCGCACGCCTTCGTGGGCGGCGGCGGAGCCGACCTCGCTGTGACCGAGGGCGCCGGGCGTCGCGGCCACGGTGTCCAGCAGGGCGGGCGTGCCGCCGACCTCGCAACGGCCGGGGCGGCCGGTGTCCAGGCTCCGGCAGTCGTTGGTGGTGACGGCGGGCAGCGGGCGGCCGTCCAGCACCCGCTTCTCCAGGGCGGAGCGGGTGCCGGAGCCGGGGTGGCGGCTGACCAGCTGGATCGGGAGGTCGCGGCCCTTGACCTGGCTCCAGTTGGTGATCCGCCCGGCGTAGATGTCCCGCACCTGCTTCAGGGACAGGTCCCGCACCCCGGTGTCCTCGCTCACGACCAGGGTGAACAGCGAGAGGGCGACCGGCCGGGGCAGCAGTTGCGGGCGGCCGTCGGACTTGGGGCCGTCGCTGAAGGCCAGCCGGTCACCCAGCCCGGCGTCCGTGCCGGGCTCCGTCTTCCCGCCCGCCGCGGCGAGGGTGTCGAGGCCCGGGACGCTGCCCCGGAACGAGTTGTCGGTCAGCGGTATCCGGGCCCCCGGGCAGGTCTTCGTGTACTGGGCGGCGGCCAGTTCCAGCACCGGTCTGAAGGCGGTGGAGCCCGACAGGTGCAGGGTGCCCTCGGCGCAGTCCAGCGGTGCGGCGGCCGCGTCCTCGCCGCGGGCGAAGGTGGACACGGACTGGGCGACGCTGACCAGGACGAGGAGGGCGAGGAGCCAGCGGACCGGACGGGAGGCGAAGGGGTAGTACTCGGTCTTCTTGATGGTCCCGCCGCGCACCCCGCCGACGACGCCCGCGGTGACCACGGGGTCCGGGAAGTCCGGTTCCCGGAAGCTCTCCTCGCGGTCCAGGACCGCCAGGACCTTGTAGTGCGCCCGGCGGTTGAGTATCACCTTGGGCAGACTGATCACGCCGTCCGTGGTGGCGAACCCCGCCCGGTCCGGCTCGAAGAAGCTGCGCGGCACGTTGTCGCTGCGCTCGGTCACGGCCATGCCGACCACCCGCCGCCCCGGGAAGGCGATGCGCACCCCCACCGGATCGGTGGGCGGCGCGACGTAGTCGCCGTCGACGATCGGCGACCAGCCCACGTTCTCGATGCGCAGCAGCACGACCGACGGGTCGGCCAGGGGCCTGCCGTCCCACTGCATCCGCTGGAACACCCGGGTCTCGGGACCGGAGGTGGAGGAGTCCCGGACGGTGGTGTCCATCTGGACCCGGTAGCCCAGCCGTTTGCGGCCCGCCAGGACGAACTCCCACAAGGCGGCGACCACGGGCACGGCGAGGCCGAACACCGCGATCACCGACTCCCACGAGACACCGCTCATGACCGACTCCCGACACAGACCCGCACAGGGATGGGGAGGCCATGTTGTCCGTGCGCGACGGCTCCCGGACCCGCTCGTGCTGACCATCCGTCAGGAATTCACCGGTGTGTCACCTGTGTCCCGGGGTGTTTTCCGGACGTTGGTTGCGGCGGCTGCGCGGACCATTGACGCGCAAGGGGTTCGATTCTACGTTCCCGTCCGATCAGACGATCGGCGTTCGAAATCCCGAACAGGAGCGTCCCCCATGAGTCGCAGACGAACCGCACTCCTCGCGATCCCCGCCGCGGCGCTGCTCGCGCTCGTCCCCACCACGGCGTCGGCCTACCCCGGCCCCGGCCGGGTCACCGGTTCCGTCGTCACCCACGACCCGACCATGATCCGCACCGCTTCCGGTCAGTACCAGCTCTACGCCACCGGCGGCGGCATCAGCAGCAAGACCTCCTCCGACCGCACGGCCTTCGCCGCCGGCGCCGACGCCTTCGGCACCCGGCCGAGCTGGTGGTCGCGGTACTCCTCGGTCCCCGAGGCGTGGGCACCCGACATCTCGTACCACGGCGGCAAGTACCTGATGTACTACTCCGTCTCGAAGTTCGGCACCAACACCTCCGCCATCGGGCTCGCCGGCTCCGCCACCGGACAGCCGGGCAGCTGGAGCGACTACGGCATCGTCTACACCTCCGGCTCGTCCAGCGACTACAACGCCATCGACCCCAACCTCTTCGTCGACGACGACGGCAGGTGGTGGCTGTCCTTCGGCAGTTGGTGGACCGGCATCAAGATGATCCGGATCGACCCGTCCACCGGGAAGCAGCACGCCTCCGACACCGCCCGGCGCTCCCTCGCCTCCCGGCCGTCCGGCACCAAGGCCGTCGAGGCCCCGTACATCGTCAAGCGGAACGGGTACTACTACCTCTTCGCCTCNNCTGTGCCGGCACCGGCTCCACCTACAAGATCAAGGTGGGCCGGGCGACCAGCGTCACCGGGCCGTACTACGACCGCAACGGGGTCTCGATGATGAACAACGGCGGCACGCCCGTGCTCGAGTCGCACGGCAGCGTCATCGGCCCCGGCGGGCAGTCGATCCTGAAGGACGTCGACGG